>DASTRT010000190.1:0-4383 GCA_035761085.1 Methylophilaceae bacterium | reverse complement strand
GGTGATGGCCAACAACGTCGGCAGCCTGTTGACCCAATACGGCACCCTGCCCGTGCGCCGCCTGCTGGCCGTGCAAGGGCGCCGCAACGAACCGATCACCTACTGGATCACCATCGGCGATCAGGCCACGCTGCCCGGTCTCAAGCGCAAGCTGCAGCAGATCGGTTACGGCCTCACCGGCAAGATTCCGGACGGCATGCTGGTACGCGTTTCCTCCATCAGCAGCCAAACCGGTTCGGCCTACCAGCTGCAGGAAAAATTCATACGGGACATGTTGCAAAACATGGATACCCAGGATCGTTTGCGAGTGGCGGGAAGATTCGGCACCTGATTCTGCCTTCTGTTCGCAAGTTTCATTTTCATAACTAGAACCTCAGGGAAAAACCACTATGTTCAAAGTTGCATTGATTACCGGCGTTACCGGCCAGGACGGCTCCTATCTCGCAGAGCTGCTGCTCGAAAAGGGCTACGAAGTCCACGGCATCAAGCGCCGCTCCTCCAGCTTCAACACCGACCGTATCGACCACATCTACGAAGACCCGCACCACGACGACCAGCGCTTCTTCCTGCACTACGGTGACATGACGGATTCCTCCAGCCTGATCCGCATCATCCAGCAGGTACAGCCTGATGAAATCTACAACCTGGCCGCGCAATCCCACGTAGCGGTGTCGTTCGAAGAACCCGAGTACACGGCCAATGCCGACGGCCTGGGTGCACTGCGCATCCTCGAAGCCATGCGCATCCTCGGCCTGCAGAAGAAGACCAAGTTCTACCAGGCATCGACCTCGGAACTGTATGGCCTGGTGCAGGAAATCCCGCAGAAGGAAACCACCCCCTTCTACCCGCGCAGCCCTTACGCCGCCGCCAAGCTCTACGCCTACTGGATCACCGTCAACTACCGCGAAGCCTACGGCATGTATGCCTGCAACGGCATCCTGTTCAACCATGAGTCCCCACGCCGCGGCGAAACCTTCGTCACCCGCAAGATCACGCGCGCCCTGGCCCGCATCAAGCTCGGCCTGCAGGAATGCCTCTACCTCGGCAACCTGAATGCGCTGCGCGACTGGGGCCATGCCAAGGACTACGTGGAAATGCAGTGGCTGATGCTGCAGCAGGACAAGCCCGAGGATTTCGTCATCGCCACCGGCCGCCAGTTCAGCGTGCGCCAGTTCGTCGAAACGGCTGCCGCCGAGCTCGACCTCTTCATCACCTGGAAGGGGGAAGGCGTGGACGAGAAAGGCTACGACCAGGATGGCCGCTGCATCGTCCAGGTCGACCCACGCTACTTCCGCCCGACCGAAGTGGAAACCCTGCTCGGCGATCCCACCAACGCCCAGGAAAAGCTGGGCTGGAAGCCGCGCATCAGCTTCCGCGACATGGTCAAGGAAATGGTGCTGGAAGACCTGAGCACGGCCGAACGCGACAGCCTCATCAAGCGCCACGGTTTCCGCGCCCTGGCCCATCACGAGTAAAGATTTATTTGAAGGAGACCGTCATGGTCATCAGCAAGAATTCGAAAATCTATGTCGCGGGCCACCGCGGCATGGTGGGTTCCGCCATCGTGCGCCGTCTGGGCGCCGCCGGCTACACCAACATCCTCATGCGCAGCCACGACGACCTCGACCTGCTGGATCAGCGTGCCGTGCATGAATTCCTGGCCTACGAACAGCCGGATTACATTTTCGTCGCCGCGGCCAAGGTGGGGGGCATCCACGCCAACAACACCTATCGTGCCGATTTCATCTACCAGAACCTCATGATCGAGGCCAACCTGATCCACGGCGCTTTCATGGCCGGGGTCAAGCGCCTGCTGTTCCTTGGTTCTTCGTGCGTCTATCCGCGCGACTGCCCGCAGCCGATCAAGGAGGAATACCTGCTGACCTCGGCGCTGGAGCACACCAACGAGCCTTATGCGCTGGCCAAGATTTCCGGCATCAAGATGTGCGAGGCCTACAACGACCAGTACGGCACGCGCTACGTCAGCCTGATGCCGACCAACCTCTACGGGCCCAACGACAACTACGACCTCAACACCAGTCACGTGCTGCCGGCGCTGTTGCGCAAGACGCACGAGGCCATGCTGCGCGGCGAGCCTTCCATCACGGTGTGGGGTTCCGGCCGGCCGATGCGTGAATTCCTGCATGTGGACGACATGGCCGATGCCTGCGTATTCGCCATGGAGCGCGACATCCCGCCCGGTCTCTACAACGTGGGCACGGGGTCGGAAGTCACCATCCGCCAGCTCGCCGAAATCATCATGAAGGAGGTCGGCTATACCGGGGATATCGTATTCGACAGCAGCAAGCCCGACGGCACGCCGCGCAAGCTGCTGGATGTCTCCAAGATGGCCGAGATCGGCTGGCACGCCAAGATTCCCCTGCGCGCCGGCATTGCGGCCACCTACCGCACGTTCGTGACGGATCGGCGCACCGAGCGCCCGCCCATGCCGAGACAGCGACCACCTGTCGAGCTAAGGGTATGACGCAAAAAAGCTTCAACAACAAGAATGGCAAAACATCATGCAGAAGCTCGGATTACTGATCAACCGTCACCGGCACGCGAACTGGGCATTCCTTGACCAGGGGGTAGTCAGCGGCAGCAATTTTCTCATCGGCATCCTGCTGGCCCGATTTCTCGGGCCGGAAGCCTTCGGTATCTTCGTACTGCTGCAGTCGGTGATGCTGTATGTCAATTCCTTCCAGGGAGCGCTGATCTTCCAGCCCATGATGAGTGCGGCACCGCAGCTTGTCGAGCACGAGCGCCGCAAATACCTGCAGGGGATATTCGCCGTGCAGCTCATCCTGGCCGTGGTGCTGGGTCTGGGGGCGGGACTGCTGGCCATGCTGGCACATGCCTTCGGCCTGATCGACGTGGCAGGGCTCCAGCCCATCACCATTCTTGCGCTGATCACGGCCATGCTGTCCTTCCAGCTGCAGGACTGGCAGCGGCGCTACTATTTCGTGCAGGAAAAGGCGCGCTCGGCATTTTTCATCGACATCATCGGCTATGGCGGCCAGGTGGTATTGCTGAGCATTGCCTGTCTCACCCATAGACTGGATGTCGCTACCGGCTTCTGGATCATCACCGTGGCGTCCCTCGCCTCGTTCGCCACAGGCTTCCTGCATAACCGGCAACGGCCCGTATTCGGCCATGCGCGCGAGGTGCTGCGTGAAGGCTGGCGCACCGGGCGCGATTACCTGGTGGCCTGGCAGTTCCAGTGGCTGGGCTCGCAGGGTGTTTTCATGGTGGGCGCAGGCATCGTCGGTACCCATGCCGTCGGTGGCGTACGTGCCACGCAGAATATCGTGGGCCCGATCAACATCCTGTTCCTCGCCATGGATAACCTGATCCCGGTCGCCGCGGCCCGCCGTTACGGCAATTCCGGACTGGCGGCGCTGTCGCGCTACCTGTGGAAGATCACCCTGTGGGGCACCATGCTGCTGGCCCCCGTACTGCTGCTGCTCGCCGTTTTCGCGGCGCCGCTGATGAACCTGCTGTACGGCAAGAGCTATGTGGCCTTCGCCTCGCTGGTCTATTGGCAGGCGCTCTACATCTTCATCCAGTTCTACCTGCGGCAGACCTTCTTCTTCCTGCGCACGGTCAAGGCAACCGGCGTGATTCTGCGTGCCGGCATCATCCTGGCAGCCTGCTCCATCGCCATTGCCTCGTTGACGGTGCACGCCTTCCAGGCCACAGGCCTCATGTTCGCGCTGCTGGGCGGCGTGATTGCCAGCCTGGCCTACTCCGCATGGTCGGCCCGCAAGCTGGCCATTGCGCTGGAACAGGAGAATGAAGCGCCTGAAATCAACTTCGACGGCAACCTGAAAAGCCAGTTGAGCGCGGGAGGCAAGGCATGAAAGAAATCATCGACCGCCTCAAGTGGGCAACTTCCAAGCGCCGGCGCCTGACGAAGATAATCCCCGGCTTCTGGGCAAGTTTCTGGAGCTTCGCCACTCCCGACTGCCGGTTCTCCGCTCATAACCGCATCTATCGTCGTGCCAACCTGCGCAGCACCTCGCTCGGCCGCATGACATATGTCGCCGAAGCGAGTCGCATCGGCTTCGCCGATATCGGCGCCTTCTGCAGCATCGGGCCTAACGTCTTGCTGGGTGGGCTGGGCTGCCACCCGGTGGACCGGCTGTCGACCCATCCGGCGTTCTATTCCTCGCGGCTGCAGGCGGGCGACACGTTCTCGGAAAACGACCTGTTCGAAGAGCTGCCGCGCGTCACGGTCGGCAACGATGTCTGGATAGGCGCCGGCAGCATCGTGCTGGACGGAGTCAGAATCGGTGATGGCGCCATCATCGCCGCCGGCGCTGTCGTGAACAAGGACGTACCGCCCTATGCCATCGTCGGCGGTGTACCGGCGCGACTGATCCG
>DASTRT010000189.1:0-2278 GCA_035761085.1 Methylophilaceae bacterium | reverse complement strand
GATGTACAGTGGCTGAGCCAGGGGGAAGGCAAGATAATTGCCAGACTCAAGACATTGATCATGCCGTCTGCCACGCCAGATATCGCTCAGCTGCGCACCCAGGGCAACTTCCAGGAACAAGCCGAGGATTACCCTGCGCTCGATGTCGTGGCTGACAGTTTCGAGATCGCTCAGAAAAAACTGGGGCGTCTGGAACTGCTGGCCAGCGAACGCAACGAGGACTGGAGCATCGAAAAACTGCGCATCAGCAACCCGGAAAGTACGCTCAACGCCGAAGGCGAGTGGCACAACTGGATCCGCAGCCCGAATACACGCATGACGCTGACCTGGACCATCAACGACGTGGGCAAAACGCTGGACCGCTTCGGCTACGCTGACATAGTCAAGGGTGGTGAGGCTAACCTCACCGGCCAGCTCAAGTGGCCGGGCAGTCCCCACGAGTTCGGACTGATCAACCTTTCCGGCAATCTGCAGATGGATGCGCGCAAGGGGCAGATTCTCAAGCTCAAGCCCGGCGTCGGCCGGCTCTTCAGCGTGCTCAGCCTGCAGAATCTGCCGCGCCGGCTGACTCTGGATTTCCGCGACATCTTCAGCAGCGGCTTCGCTTTCGACAAGATCAGCGCCAGCGTCAATATCGATCATGGCGTCATGCGCAGTGATGATTTCCGCATGGAAGGCCCTACCGCATTGATCCGCATACGCGGTGAAACCGATCTCAAGACGGAGACACAGCATCTCTACGTCAAGGTGACACCGTACATCAGCGAGAGTCTGTCGCTGGCCGCGCTAGCCGGCGGACCGGCGGTGGGCGCCGCTGCCTACCTCGCCCAGAAACTGCTCAAGGACCCGATCAACAAGCTGGCTGAAGATGAGTACGAAATCGTCGGCACCTGGGACCATCCCATCGAAGTGAACGCCGACAAGAAACCTACCACGCCCGAGCAGAACCCGCTGGGTCAATAGCTGGGCAATTCAGGTATGATGTCGCCAAAATTCAGCAATTACTTGGATCAGCCATGGCAATAAAATCTCGGGGGAAAATCACCGCTCAAACCGCAAGGTCTGTCACGCCCGGCATCACCCGGGTGGCCGGCATCCAGATGGCCTCGGGCCCGCACGTGCCGTCCAATCTCAGCGAGGCGGAACGGCTCATAGAAATCGCCGTAAGCCAGGGCGCGCGCCTGGTTGCGCTGCCTGAATATTTCGCCATCATGGGCCTGAAGGATACGGACAAGGTGGAAGCCCGCGAGAAGGAAGGCTCCGGCCCTATCCAGCGCTTCCTGTCGCGCATGGCCAAGAAGCACGAGATCTGGCTGGTCGGCGGTACCGTACCGCTGGAAGCCAGCAGCAAGAACAAGGTGCGCAACGCCTGTCTCGTTTATGACGACAAGGGCAAGCAGGTCGCCCGCTATGACAAGATTCACCTGTTCGGGCTCGATCTCGGCAACGAAAAATTCCGCGAAGACGACACCATCGAGCCGGGGGACAAGGTGGTGGTGGTGGAGACGCCTTTCGGCAAGCTGGGCCTGTCGGTCTGCTACGACCTGCGCTTCCCCGAGCTTTACCGCGCCATGGGGGATGTCGATATCATCGTCGTGCCTTCCGCCTTTACCGAGACTACCGGCAAGGCGCACTGGGAAAGCCTGATCAGGGCGCGGGCCATCGAGAATCTGAGCTACGTGCTCGCCCCGGCGCAAGGCGGCTACCACGCCTCGGGCCGCGAAACGCATGGCAACAGCATGATCGTGGATCCCTGGGGTGTGGTACTGGACCGCCTGCCCCGAGGCTCCGGCGTGGTCGTCGCCACCGTCAATACCGCTTACCAGAAAAGCCTGCGCAACAGCTTGCCGGCACTCACACATCGCACCATACACAAGTGCTGATCGTCCGGCTTCGAACTAAGCCGATTTGAAATTATCTGTACACTTGGATGTCACAGACATTCCGGCCTCCTTTGATGCCGGCACTGATTGGACTATGGAAAGCAGGGAATGAAGCCAGAAATCTTGCATGACGACGCCAGCCCGGAACTCAAAACCCGGCCCGACCCCCATTTCAACACGGCCAGCGAAATGCTGCTGACACCGTCCGGCCTCGACCTGCCAAAGCTGCAGGGCGTGCTGGGCAGCATCATGTCGCACCACGTGGATTATGCCGATTTGTACTTCCAGTACAGTCGCGCCGAGAGTTGGGGACTGGAGGAAGGCCAGGTCAAGTCGGGCAATTTCAGCATTGACCAGGGTGTAGGCGTGCGCGCCGTCAGCGGCGAGAAAACCGC
>DASTRT010000188.1:0-3724 GCA_035761085.1 Methylophilaceae bacterium | reverse complement strand
AAAAGCCGCTTTATGCGGCTTTTTTTGTTTATAAAGACTTTTTGTTACCATCAGTTGATATGCCGCAACAGCGGCCGGAAGGAAGAACAGCATGGCTAAAGTGAAGGTAGGTATCGTAGGCGGAACCGGATATACGGGAGTTGAACTGCTGCGTCTGTTGGCGTTACATCCCGAGGTACAGCTCACTGCCATTACTTCACGGGGTGAGGCAGGGCTTCCGGTGGCAGACATGTTCCCGAACCTACGCGGCTCCATTGATCTGGCCTTTTCCGATCCGGCCAAGTCGGATCTCGCCGGATGTGATGTGGTATTTTTTGCCACACCCAATGGTATTGCCATGCAGCAGGCCAGAGAGTTGCTGGATAAGGGAGTGCGGTTGATCGACCTGGCTGCGGACTTCCGCATCCAGGATATCGCTACATGGGAGAAGTGGTACGGCATGACGCATGCCTGCCCCGAGGTTGTGAAAACCGCGGTTTATGGTTTGCCCGAACTGAACCGGGAAAAGATCCGGGGCGCTCAGCTGGTGGCTAATCCGGGCTGTTACCCGACTTCGGTGCAACTCGGTTTCATGCCGCTAATCCAGGCGGGCGTGGTGGATGAAAGCAACCTGATTGCGGATGCCAAATCGGGCGTGAGTGGAGCTGGACGCAAGGCGGAAACCCATACCCTGTTTTCAGAAGCCTCCGATAACTTTAAGGCCTATGGTGTGGCTGGCCACCGGCATTTGCCGGAAATCAGCCAGAGCCTGACCGACATGGCAGGAGGCAGAAAAATCGGACTGACTTTTGTTCCGCACCTCGTCCCCATGATACGGGGGATCCATGCGACGCTGTATGCCAAGCTTACTCAAAAGCTCGATCTGCAGAAGCTGTTCGAGGAAACCTATGCAAATGAGCCTTTCGTCGATGTGTTGCCCGAGGGCGCTCACCCCGAAACCCGGTCAGTCAAGGGCTCGAATTATTGCCGCATTGCTGTGCATCAGCCGCAGAATGGTGATACCGTTATAGTTCTGTCAGTGATAGACAATCTGGTAAAGGGGGCGGCCGGCCAGGCCGTACAGAATATGAATATCATGTTTGGGTTTGCAGAAACCGCGGGACTGGGCGTCTTGCCGCTGCTGCCATAACGGCTGATGAGATCGCGACTCTGGCATCAGCTGCAAAGAGGAGTTAAACGTCATTTCGGGCCCACGGCGGCTTCCGTCGCCGTGCGGCCTCGGTTGCCATGGTACTGGAATGCCGTGGGCATGCTCGTGCTGGTGTTGCTGGGCTATGTGTTCGGCTACTGGCAGTTTGCTGCCGGCGACCTCAATACCCTCAACTCCCGCGTCCACCAACTGACCCTTGAAAACCAGTCCCTGCAAGCCCGCATAGTCCATCACGAGCGTCAACTCCAGGTGGAACAGGCGGCTCAGTCCAATCTGGCCAAGGAGCTTGCTACTCTGCAGGCGGAAGACATGCGCATCAAGGAAGATGTCGAGTTCTACAAGAGCATTCTCAAGGTAACGCCGGGCTCCTCTGTGGGGGAGCTCAAGCTACATAGCTTCAGGCTAACCAAAGGGGCCGCAGCCAATCAGTACAATTACAATATTTTGCTCATGCAGTCTGGCAAGCATGATAAATTAATCCAGGGACAGCTGACTCTGGTTTTGAACGGACTACGCGGCGCCGCACAGGTAAGCCTGCCAGTGGGAGAAGCGCCCCCGGCCGAGGGTATCCAGATCAATTTCAAGTATTATCAGCGGGTCGAGGGCAGTTTTACTGTTCCGGAGGACGTGACAGGGCAGGCGCTGGAGGCAAGATTTGTCGCAGCGGGTGCTAGCCAGCCCAATATAATCAAAAAAGTGGATTTGCCTGCCTAGGCATTGGGAGCGATATGTTTTTCAAGAATAAAAATAAGCCGCAAAGCAGGATTGATACCTTGATCGGCGCTGAAACGCGAGTAGAAGGTGATATCCATTTCAAGGGCGGCTTACGCGTAGATGGCAGTGTGCGTGGCAATGTCAGCGAAAATGTCGACGCGCCGGGAACACTGGTACTCAGCGAGCATGGCAGGATTGAGGGCGCCATTACGGTGGGTCAGGCGGTAATCAACGGCAAAGTCGTCGGACCTGTACGCGCCAACCACTACATTGAACTACAGACGAAATCCAGGGTCACTGGGGATGTCTATTACAAGTCATTGGAAATGCATACCGGCGCCGTGATCGAGGGCAAACTGATCTATCTCGGAGACGCGGTGGAAACGGTGGTGGTAGATCCACTTCTGATGGTCAGGGACCGGGAAGAAGATTGACCCTGCCCTGCCTAACGCAGGATAATGGCTTAAACAGGTTTTAAGGAGCAGAAAATGAATGCAGTAACAGAAATGCCGAGTCCGCTGGTTTTCACGGACAGTGCGGCGAAAAAGGTCAAGGAGCTGATCGAAGAGGAAGGTACTCCCGATCTTAAGCTGCGTGTGTTTGTCAGTGGCGGCGGTTGTTCCGGCTTCCAGTATGGCTTCACCTTTGAAGACACGGTAAATGAAGACGATACCCAGGTTGAGCGCGAAGGCGTGGTGCTGCTGATCGACCCGATGAGCCTGCAATACCTGGTAGGCGCCGAGATCGATTATCAGGACAGTCTGCAAGGTTCCCAATTCGTCATCCGGAACCCTAATGCCACCACAACTTGCGGTTGCGGTTCTTCCTTCTCCGCCTGATATACAGCCGGAATAAGAAAAGGGGCCAGAGGCCCCTTTTTGTTTTCATTCAATAATTCCCTAGCGCTGATCGATCGGTACGAACTCGCGGCGCTTGGAGCCCATGTAGAGCTGCCGCGGCCTGCCGATCTTGGTTTCAGGATCGGCCATCATCTCATTCCATTGGGCAGCCCAGCCGACAGTTCTTGCCAGGGCAAAAATGGCAGTGAACATATTGACCGGGATACCCATTGCCCGCAACACAATGCCTGAGTAGAAGTCGACGTTGGGGTAGAGGCGCTTGCTGATGAAGTACTCATCTTCCAGTGCAATGCGTTCCAGCTCCATCGCCACCTTGAACAAGGGGTCGTTTTCCAGCCCGAGTTCCTGCAGTACCTCATGGCAGGTTTCACGCATCATGCGAGCACGCGGATCCATGTTCTTATAGACCCGATGACCAAATCCCATGAGCCTGAAAGGATCGGTTTTATCCTTTGCGCGTTGCAGGAATTTGTTGATATTGGAAGTGTCGCCAATCTCTTCCAGCATTTTCAGCACGGCTTCATTAGCCCCGCCATGTGCCGGGCCCCACAATGAGGCAACGCCTGCCGCAATGCAGGCGAACGGGTTGGCGCCACTCGAGCCAACCAGGCGAACAGTCGAAGTGGAGGCGTTTTGCTCATGGTCAGCATGCAGAATGAGGATACGTTCCAGTGCCTTGGCCAATACCGGATTGGGTTCATAAGCTTCACAAGGCGTGGCGAACATCATATACATGAAATTCTCGGCAAAACTGAAGCGGTTTTGCGGATAGATGAAGGGCTCACCTACATTGTATTTGTAGCTCCAGGCCGCAATGGTAGGTACTTTGGCGATCAGTCGGAAAGCTGATACTTCGCGATTTTTGGGGTCGCGGATGTCGATTGCCTCATGGTAGAAGGCCGACATAGAGCCCATGACGCCCACCATCACCGCCATCGGATGCGCATCCCGGCGGTAGCCGCGGAAAATATTGGTGAGCTGGTCATGCACCATGGTGTGG
>DASTRT010000187.1:0-2824 GCA_035761085.1 Methylophilaceae bacterium | reverse complement strand
CCGGCGTCAGCATGCTGCCGAAAGCCAGGATGGCGATTCTCTTGCCCTCGCGGCTGATTTCGCCCTGGCCGATAGGCAGCGCACGCATCGCTTTGGAAATTGCCGCACCAGGACCGCCACCGCGCGGATAACGCACAGCGGCAGGGCCACCGTGCTGGAAGGCGGTATACAGCATCTGCCGGCACTCGTTCTCGTCGCTGGGCGTCATTACGACCATATTGGGAATACACCGCAAGAAGCTCAGATCGAAGCTGCCGGCGTGGGTTGGGCCATCCGCGCCGACGAGGCCTGCACGGTCGATGGCAAACATGACGGGCAGGTTCTGCAACGCAATGTCATGGATTAGCTGATCGTAAGCCCGCTGCAGGAAAGTGGAATAAATGGCGACGACGGGCTTGAGGCCGTCACAGGCGAGGCCGGCGGCGAAGGTCAGGGCATGCTGTTCGGCAATGCCGACATCGAAAAAGCGCTCGGAATATTTCTCGGCAAATTCGGTAAGGCCGGAACCGTCCGACATGGCGGGTGTAATTCCGACCAGACGCTCATCCTTGTCAGCCATATCGATCAGCCAGTCGCTGAATACCTGCGTATAGGTCTTGTGTTTGGCTGCTGCCAGCGAGTTGCCGTTGCTGGGGTCGAACTTGCCGA
The DNA here is from genome assembly GCA_035761085.1 of Methylophilaceae bacterium. GTDB lineage: Bacteria > Pseudomonadota > Gammaproteobacteria > Burkholderiales > Methylophilaceae > DASTRT01. The sequence goes on along the minus strand of DASTRT010000187.1, from coordinate 2,176 downwards.
CACCGTGATACTTGCCCGGGTTATCCTCGGCCGGTTCGTAGCCGCGACCTTTCTGAGTGGCGACATGCAGGAACTGCGGACCACTTAATTCCCTGATATTGCCCAAGGTCGTGACCAGTACGTCCAGGTCATGTCCGTCGATCGGGCCGATATAGTTGAAGCCGAATTCCTCGAATAGCGTGCCTGGCGTCATCATGCCCTTGACGTGCTCTTCAGCCCGCTTGGCGAAATGCAGCATCGGCGGCACCTTGCCCAGCACTTTTTCGCCAGAACGACGCATGGTGGTATAGAAGCGTCCCGACAGCAGCTTGGCCAGGTAGTTGTTGAGCGCGCCGACGTTGGGGGAGATAGACATGTCGTTGTCATTAAGGATGACCAGCAGATTGGCATCCATGGCTCCAGCATTATTCAGCGCCTCGAAAGCCATGCCGGCAGTCATTGCACCGTCGCCGATGATGGCAACCGCGCGCCGGTCAAGCCCGGCCTGCTGCGCGGCAACCGCCATCCCCAATGCTGCCGAAATCGAAGTGCTGGAGTGGCCGGTGCCGAAGGTGTCGTATTCACTTTCCGTCCGCCGCGGGAAACCAGCAATGCCGCCCGGCTTGCGCAGGTTTTTCATCGCCTCGCGCCGGCCGGTCAGAATCTTGTGCGGGTAGGTCTGGTGGCCGACGTCCCATACCACGCGGTCATCCGGTGTATTGAAGACGTAGTGCAGGGCAATGGTGAGTTCGACCACACCGAGATTGGACGACAGGTGACCACCGGTCTGGGAAACGCTGTCGATCAGGAAGGCACGCAGTTCCTCCGCCAATTGCTGCAGCTGTTTGCGATCCAGTGCGCGCAGGTCCTGAGGGGAATTGATCGTCTCGAGCAGTGGGTACATGGCAAACTCAGAAGCTGCGTTGGGTGATGTAGTGGGCAAGCTGCCTCAGCCGTTCGGCTTCGCTGCCGTAAGCCATGAGGGACTCGATGGCGGTGGCATGCAGCTCCGCGGCCAGATCCCTGGCACGTTTGAGGCCGAGGATGGTGACATAGGTCGGCTTGTTGGCATCGGCATCCTTGCCCGCGGTCTTACCCAGCGTGGCTGTATCCGCTTCGGCATCGAGAATGTCATCAACTACCTGGAAGGCCAAACCGATGGACTGGGCAAAGGTATCCACAGCCTGGATGCGAGCTGGTTCCGGACTCTCGCTGCCGTAGGCACCCAGCAATGCGGCGGCGCGAATCAGCGCGCCGGTCTTGTGAATATGCATGTATTCGAGTTCGGTCTGAGTGAGGTTCTTGCCCACGCTTGCCAGATCAATGGCTTGGCCGCCTGCCATGCCACGCGAACCACTGGCTACAGCCAGCAATTGCACCATCTCCAGTTGGTGTTCTGCCTTCGGAAGCAAGCCGGGTGCAGACAAAATCTGGAAGGCCAGGGTCTGTAACGTATCGCCCACCAGCAGTGCAATCGTTTCGTCATACTGCTTGTGGCAGGAAGGTTTCCCGCGTCGCAGGTCGTCGTCGTCCATGCATGGCATGTCGTCATGTACCAGCGAATAGGCATGGATGAGTTCCACGGCCGCAGCCGCAGCCTCTACCGTTTCCTTGCGTGTCCCGCAAAATTCTCCCGCTGCATGAGCCAGTAGGGCTCGCACTCGCTTGCCGCCGCCGAGTGAGGCATAACGCATGGCCTCATGCAACCGCTGCGGTGCAATATCAGGAGAGGGCAACAAACTGTCGAGGACCAGCTCCATACGTTGTTGTATGTCGCCAGCCCAGTGCTGGAAATCACTCATCTACGGGCGTGAAGGTTTGCAGTTGGTTGGATTCGTTGAGGATGCGGATTTGCTGTTCGACATCGGCCAGGGCCTTCTGGCAGCTGCTCAGGAGTTCCGTACCACGTTTGTAGGCAGATAACGATTCCTGTAGGGGCAACTGGCCGGATTCCATTTTTGCGATGATGGATTCGAGCTCGGCCACGGCTGCTTCAAAATCTTGCAGGCTGGCGGGATCGGATTCGATAGTTTTGGAAGCGTTGATGTTGCTCATCGTCGAAGATGGAAGGCATTTCAGTTCTGATCGTCAAGCCGACAGTTTACGCCGGATGGCCGGTTTGGAAAACTTTTGCTAGCCCAGAACCCGCTGCAAAAAGTCGCGGATATCATCAATTTCCTCCCTGCAGACTGAATGC
>DASTRT010000186.1:0-4796 GCA_035761085.1 Methylophilaceae bacterium | reverse complement strand
TGCGCCGGGCCTTCGAGAAAGGTCTCGATATTCATCACACCACCATGCGGGATGTCATGCATGCCAATCCCCAGCGCATTGGTCCGGACAGTCTGGCAGTGGATGCCGTTGAACTCATGGAAGAGAAAAAGATCAGTGCCCTACTGGTCGTGGATGCCCAAGGCAGCCTGGTAGGGGCACTTAACATGCACGATCTGCTTATTGCAAAGGTGGTCTAGTTGAAACCGGTAGAAAATACGATTACCCAAAACAGGGAGAATGAGGAGCGCGCGAAGCGGGTCAAGGTTCTGATATTCGATGTCGATGGCGTCATGACGGACGGCGGCCTGATCCTCGGCGATGACGGGCAGGAATACAAACAGTTCCACTCTCAGGACGGCCTCGGCATGAAGCTGCTGCGCCAAACCGGCGTGCAGATGGCCATCATCACCGGCCGCACCTCCAAGGTGGTCATCAAGCGCGCCGAGAATACCGGCATCGCGCATTTCTACCAGGGCGTGGAGAACAAGCTGGAAGCCTTCCAGGAACTCGTCAAAACACTGGGCATTTCACCACAGGAGTGCGCCTTCATGGGTGACGACGTGGTGGATCTGCCGCCCATGCGCAAGTGCGGCTTCGCCATTACGGTCCCGCATGCCATGCCACTGGTCAAGCAGCATTCCCACTACGTCACCACCCTGCATGCCGGCCGCGGTGCCATCCGCGAAATCTGCGAATTCATCATGCGGGCGCAGGGCACTTTCGATGCGCAGATGGCGCGGTACCTGCAGGATTGATCAGCCCGACGCATGCTTGCTTCACTTTTTATTCGATCCGAGTCTTGATGCATGTACGGCCGCCATACCATTGTTTTCCCGCTGGCCGTGCTCATCCTGATGGCTGCCATCACGCTTTGGATAGAACGCACGGTGAAGGCCCCTCAGCATCATCCGACCAGCGCTGCGCGGCATGATCCGGACTATATCGTGAGCAATTTCATGACGACCAAGACGGACATCCAGGGCAACATTCAGTACGTACTGAAAGCCGTGGAGATGAAGCATTTTCCGGATGACGACACCACCCATCTCGTGCAGCCGCAGCTATCCCAGTACACGGCTGGCAAACCCAATACGCAGATCGAATCTCAAGAGGGGCTGGTGTCCAGCGATGGCGAAAACGTACAGTTCATCGGCAATGTGAAGGTCGTGCGGCAAGCCTCCGCGGATCGCGGCGAACTGGTCGTGCGTACCCAGTTCCTCAACGTCAATCCGAATACGGAAGTTGCCACCACGGACCGGCCGGTGGTTATTACCGAAGCGCCGAAAACCGAGGTGCATGCCATTGGCATGATCTACGACAAGAAGAAACGTATTGTGCACCTGTTGAGCAAGGTGCGGGCACACTACGAAAAACCGGTTTCCAGTAGGGCCGCCGGCAACAAGGCCGCTACCGGTGCCAAAACCCCAACCCGGAGACGCAAATGAGCAAGCTATATCGTATCGGCCTGATGACCTGGTTACTGTTGGCTGCCCTTCCCGCCAGTGCCGAGAAGGCTGACCGTGACAAGCCCATCAACCTCGAAGCGGATGCCGTCACCGTGAATGATGCCAAGAAGACCAGCATCTACACCGGCAACGTGATCCTGACGCAGGGCACGCTCACAATCCGCGGCGACAAGCTTATCGTGCGCGAAGACAGTAGCGGCTTCCAGCACAGCACCTCCTACGGCAATCCCACCACTTTCAAGCAGAAGCGCGAAGGCAAGGATGAATACATCGAGGGCAGCGGCCAGCGCATCGAATACGATGCGCGCATGGACAAGGTGCAGCTCTACACCAAGGCCTGGGTCAAACGGGGCGACGACATCGTGCACGGAGACTACATCTCCTACGATGCCAATGCGGAATATGCCGAAGCTGTGGGCGGAGGATCGAAAGCGGCCACGTCTGGCACGCCAACCGGCAGAGTTCGTGCGGTCATCCAGCCCAAGAAGGATACCAGCCAGCCTGCGCAGCCGGCTGCCAAATAATCATCAACCGGATTAAGAATTGAGTGCATGAGCAAGCTTGCTGTTGAGAATCTGCGCAAGAAGTACAAGGCGCGTACCGTCGTGCAGGACATTTCCCTGGAGCTCGATAGCGGGGAAGTGATTGGCCTGCTGGGGCCCAATGGCGCCGGCAAGACCACCAGCTTCTACATGATGGTAGGCCTGGTGCCGCTGGATGGCGGCAGGATACTGCTTGATGGCAAGGACCTTAGCCACATGCCCATCCACCAGCGCGCGCGACTGGGCCTCTCCTACCTGCCGCAGGAGCCTTCCATCTTCCGCAAGATGACGGTTGCGGAAAATATACGGGCCATTCTGGAGCTGCAGAAACTCACGCCCGCCCAGATCGAGGAACAGCTCGAATCCCTGCTGCAGGAGCTGCATATCACGCACATCCGCAACAATATGGCGGTGAGCCTGTCCGGCGGTGAACGCCGCCGTGTGGAAATTGCCCGTTGCCTGGCGACCAATCCCAGCTTCATCCTGCTCGATGAACCATTCGCCGGCATCGACCCGATCGCCGTACTCGACATTCAAAAGATCATCCGTTTCCTTAGCGACCGCAATATCGGCGTCTTGATTACCGATCACAATGTGCGAGAGACTCTAGGCATCTGTGACCGTGCCTATATCGTGAATGAAGGCCGTGTTTTTGCCTCCGGCAAGCCCAGCGAAATCATCCATAACGACAGCGTAAGAGAAGTCTATCTGGGCAAGGACTTCCGGCTTTAGGATGCAACAAGCAACAGCAATTCAGCCATGAAACAAAGCCTGCAACTCAAGTTTTCCCAACACCTGGCGCTGACGCCGCAGCTGCAGCAGTCCATCCGCCTGCTTCAGCTGTCGACGCAGGAGCTCAATCAGGAACTGGAAACCTTGTTGCAGGCCAATCCCTTGCTGGAGCGCGTCGAACGCAACGAAGAAGGCGGCGAGCCAGAACCCGCGGAAACCTTTGTTCCGGGCACCGCGCAGGAGACCAGTACCCCCGTGCCCGAGGAGAAGCCGCTGCAGGAAGAGTTTGGCGGCGGCGAAGAGTATTTCGACAAGGGCGGCAACCGCTGGGAAGAAGGCGGTAGTGGCGACGATGACAACGACTACACTTTCCAGGAAGCCGCCGCACCTACGCTACGTGAGCACCTGCTGGAGCAGCTGTCCCTGATGCCGCTGTCCGAGCGCGATCAGAAAATCGTGCTTTTCCTGGTCGATGCCATCAACGATGACGGCTACCTCGAGCAACCGCTGGAAGAGCTCGCCGCCTTGATGCCGGAAGAACCGGAAATGGACATCCTGGAGCTGCAGACTGCACTCAAGCTGGTGCAGCATCTGGACCCCCCGGGTATCGGTGCGCGCGACCTCGCCGAGTGCCTGTGCCTGCAGCTGCAGGCCATGCCGGAAGATACCCCCTATCTGGATATCGCCCGCGCCCTCGCCGAACAGCACCTGCCACTGCTGGCAGCGCGCGATTTTGCCAAGCTGCGCAAGGTGCTGCACTGTGACGACGAGGCCCTGCGCGCCGCACAGCAGATCATCACCCAGCTCAATCCGCGCCCTGGCAGCAAGTTCGTGCATATTGCTTCCGAGCACTACATCCAGCATGAAATCGTCGTCAAGAAGGTCAAGGGTATCTGGATCGCCAGCCTCAATGATGAGGTCGTGCCCAAGCTGCGCATCAACCAGCTGTATGCCGGCATCCTCAAGCGCAACCGCGACAGCTCCAGCCAGTACCTCATGAGCCAGATGCAGGAAGCCAAGTGGATGATCAAAAACATCCAGCAGCGCTTCTCCACGATACTGCGCGTGTCGCAGGCCATCGTCGACCGCCAGCGCAATTTCTTTGAACATGGCGAAGTGGCCATGCGCCCACTGGTACTTCGCGAGATCGCCGACGAGCTTGGCCTGCATGAATCCACCGTTTCCCGTGTCACCACCCGCAAGTACATGCTCACTCCACGTGGTGTTTACGGACTCAAGTATTTCTTCGGCAGCCATGTCGCCACCGAATCTGGTGGGGCCTGCTCGGCGACTGCCATCCGCGCCCTGATCAAGCAGATGGTCAGCGAGGAGAATTCCAGGAAACCGCTCTCGGACAACCAGATTACGGATATCCTGAGCAAACAGGGCATCGTGGTCGCCCGCCGTACCATCGCAAAGTACCGCGAATCGCTGCAAATACCTGCGGCTAATCAACGCAAGACGTTATAACCCAAGGAGGACATCATGATCTTGAACCTGCAACTGACCGGCCATCATCTGGAAATTACGCCCGCACTGCGGGACTACGTGCAGAACAAGCTTACCCGGGTCGGCAACCATTTTGATCATGTGATTGATGTCCGGGTCACCATGAGCGTCGAGAAACTGGTACAGCGTGCCGAGGCGACCCTGCATGTGCCCGGCCAGGAGCTGCACGTGGAATGTGAAGACGAGAACATGTACAGCGCCATCGACCTCCTGGTCGACAAGCTGGACCGCCAGGTGATCAAGCACAAGGAAAAGGTGGCGGATCACCATCAGGCGAATGGCGCAGTCAAGCATCAGGTCGCCGAGTAAGACCAGGTAAATAAATCGAGCGAATGGGATGCAGCGCAAGGAGCCGCACAGTGAGCGATGAGGCATATCTGATGGATAGACGAATTCGCGAAAGAGCACGCGACAAAGCGATGCACCCATGCAGCCGCTTGAGAGTGAAGAGCCATGGCTGAGATCAGCGTCGCCCAACTCTTCAAGGACACCCGCCGCAACCTTAAACTGGCCTGGGTGGCGGGCC
>DASTRT010000185.1:0-5630 GCA_035761085.1 Methylophilaceae bacterium | reverse complement strand
GCCGATTCGATGGCGACGTCGGTGCCGGTGCCGATGGCAAAACCGACGTCCGCACGGGCCAGCGCAGGCGCATCGTTGATGCCGTCGCCCACCATGCCGACCACTTCGCCGCGTTGCAGCAATTCACTGATTTTCTTGTCCTTGTCTTCGGGAAGCACGTCGGCCAGCACCTCATCGATGTCGACCTGCGATGCCACCGCTTGCGCGGTTTGAGCATTATCCCCGGTCAGCATGATGATCCTGAGGCCTAGCGCCTTTAGCCGCGCAATGGCTTTCCGGGAATCGGCCTTGATCGGGTCCGCCACGGCGACGATGCCGGCAAATCGGCCGTCTGCCGCCAGATAGGTCGGCGTAGCACCTTTGCTTGCCTGTTCGGCCGCCTGCGTTTGCAATGGGCTCGTATCGATGCCATTCATTTGCATGAAGCGCGGGTTGCCCAGCAGCACCTTTTTGCCTTCCACCGAGCCTTGCACGCCATGTCCGGCGACCGCCCGGAAACCTTCTACGCCGGCAACACCAACGCCACGTTCAGCAGCGGCTTCCACGATGGCTTCCGCCAGCGGATGTTCAGAGCCGGCTTCCAGACTGGCGGCCAGCTTCAGTACCTCAGTTTCCTGCCAACCCGGGGCAGGGAGGATGGCAGTGACTGCAGGCTGGCCCTGAGTCACCGTGCCGGTCTTGTCCAGCACCACGCAAGTCAGTTTTCCGGCTTGCTGCAGGGCGTTGCCGTTGCGGATCAGGATGCCGTATTCCGCTGCCTTGCCGACGCCCACCATGACGGACATCGGCGTTGCCAGGCCGAGCGCGCAGGGGCAGGCGATGACCAGCACGGTGACAGCCGCCACCATGGCGAAACTCAGTTGCGGCATGCCGAAATGCGGCGCGAAGTTGTACCAGGCAACGAAGGTCAGCACGGCGATGATGAGTACGGTCGGCACGAAATAGGCGGCTATCCTGTCTGCCAATCGACCGATGGCGGGCTTGGCGCCTTGCGCCTGCCGCACCATCTCGACGATGCGCGACAGCGCCGTATCCTTGCCTACGCGCGTGGCGCGAAACAGGAAGCTGCCAGCCTTGTTGATGGTGCCACCGGCAACTTCGTCGCCCACGCTTTTTTCCAGCGGCATGGGTTCGCCGGTCAGCATGGATTCATCCACCGTGGAATGGCCATCGATGATGACGCCGTCCACGGCGATCTTTTCGCCCGGCCGCACGCGCAAGATATCCTCCACACGCACCTCCGCCAACGGGATGTCCAGCTCCTTGCCGTCGCGTACCACGCGTGCGGTTTTTGGCCTGAGTCCAATTAGCCGCTGCACGGCTTCCGACGTCCTGCCGCGGGCGCGCATCTCGAGTGCCTGCCCCAGCACGACCAGGCCGATAACCACAGCGATGACATCCCAGAACGGCTCTGCCGTACCCTCGGGGAACAAGTGGGGAGCGAAGGTTGCCAGCACCGAATAGCCCCACGCAGAGCCGATGCCCACGGCGATCAACGTATCCATGGTGGCATTATGGTTGCGGAAGGATTTCCAGGCGCCGACGAAAAATTGCGGGCCGGAATAAAGAATGACGGCCAGGGTCAGCACGGCCAGCACATAAGAGGCAGGCTGCATCCCGGCGTGGTGCAAGCTGCCGCCCAGCATGGCGGGAAAGCCGAAGGCCAGTGCAGGCACGGCGACACCGAGGGCGAACCAGGATTTGTGCAACAGTTTCTTATAGTGCGCGAGTTCGGCTGCCTGCTTGTTGTCGTCTGCTTCTTCACTGTCGGCGATTTCACTCGCCTTGTAGCCTGCAGCATCCACTGCCTTGATTAGTGCCGCAGTGCTGGCGCTGCCCTCCACCAGAGCGGTATGTTCGGCAAAATTCACGCTGGCGCGGGTAACGCCCGGCACCGCCTGCAGCGCTTTCTCGACATTGGAAACGCAGCCTGCGCAGCGCAGCCCTTCGAGGGCAAGGTAATGTTGGCTCATGTTTGATTGACCATCCTTCAAGGCATCTAGTTTATGCTATGCCACAGGCAAACTTAAGTGGGACACGCATGCCATACCTCATATTCAAGTATCTGGTCACGGCTGGCATCATTGTGCTGGTTACCGAGCTGGCCAAGGCCAGCGGCAAGATCGGCGGACTCGTGCTGGCGCTGCCCATCGTAACCCTGCTCGCGCTGGTCTGGTTGCACGTGGAAAAGGCCCCGGACAGCCAACTGACGGACCTCGCCACTTATACGTTCTGGTACGTGGTGCCGACGTTGCCGATGTTCCTGCTGTTTCCCTGGCTGCTGCCCAGGGCCGGCTTCTGGATTTCGCTGGGGATATCCATGCTGGTTACTGTCGTGCTGTTTGCCGTCTGGGCGCTGCTGCTCAGGCGTTTCGGCATCGAACTGCTTTGAGGTCTACCTGGCTACGACCTGTGCATGGTTGAGCACCGCCACCAGCACAACCCCGCCCAGCACGTTGCCGATCAGCGCAGGCAGTACAAAGCCGGCGAGCACGCCGCCCCAGGAGGCGACACCGGCAGCTGCCAGGGCAAAGGTCTCCACCGAACCCGCTATTACATGACTGAATTCTCCCAGGCCTATGAGGTAGGTGATGAGAATGATGACCCACACGCGGGCCGTCTCGGCAAAAGGCAGCAGCCAGACCATGAGGGCGATGAGCCAGCCGGCAAAAACTCCCTTGAGCAGTATGATGCCGAAACTGTGAGCCATTGCCTGCTGGCCGAGTGCAATGAATTCATCTCGCACCGGCTGCTCGAACAACGGAGTGTGCATGGCGGTCCAGGCAACGATGCTGGCACCCACCAGGTTGGCTATGAATACGATAATCCATAGCCGCATGACGTTGCTGAATGCTGCTGACGATTTCTGGTGCAGCCACGGCAGGAAGGCCGTCAGCGTATTTTCGGTGAAGAGCTGCTGGCGTCCCAGGACGACGATCAGGAAGCCAAAGCTGTAGCCCAGCGTTGCAACCAGTTTGCGCCACTCCGTATCGGGCATATGCGAGGCCAGCAGGCCTTCGCCTATCATCGAGAACCCCATGGAGAGCCCTGCGGCCAGTCCCGACCACCACAAGGCCTGCGAAGAGCGCTGCAGTTCATGCCGGCCTTCCTCCAGGATGGCGGCATGGACGGTTTCGCCCGGAGGCGAAGCACGTTGCTGGCCTTCCTCCTCGATGGATTGCTGGTCCTGATCCACGTCGTCCATCCAGTGTTGGTGAAGTTTACGGTGCAGTATGTTTCTGCGCGGTCGCTAGTGCTGGTTGCTCTGTGGCGAATACTTCGAAAGCAACCGCTTCATCTCGCCGATTTCGCGACGCTGCGAGTCGATGATTTCCCCGCACAGGCTCTTGATTTCGGGATCCGTGATCGACGCCTGTTCGCACATCAGGATGGCGCTGGAATGATGCGGAATCATGGAGCGGAGAAACTGGACGTTGCCCACCGGCATCTGGGTCCTGGCCAGCACGAGACTGGCGACGAATAGTCCCAGGAACACCAGATGCAGGGTGAGATTGGCCGTCTTGTTGGGAAACATGCCGGCCATGACCAGCAGCATGACAATCACCATGGGGGCGACCATCATCAGCGCCATGTAGAGCCGGTTGATGTTGAGGTAGAAGTGATCGAAGCTGTATAGCATGGCGTACATGACGAAGAACATCACGATGCCGTTGATGGCAATGGCCAACAGAAGTTTTTTATAGGGATGTTCCATCAGATCCTCCTCTATTGGGTCGCAGTTTTTTCCGTCAGCGGGTAATTGTTCACCGCTGCCAGTTTCGCGCCGAGTTGAGGATCTGTATGTACGCTACAGCGGTTATCAGGAAGAAGGAGGGGAGTTCTGCGGGAAGAGCATCGTCCGTACACCCTGACCAAGCAGGGCGGTCACGTCGATGTCGTTGCTCGGATGGGTGACAGTGTTGCAGGTGACGATCCGTGCAGCTCCTGCGGTCTGGAGCGCTTCCTGCGCACCTTCCGCAAATATCGCATGCACGCCTATGCAGACCGGCTTGCCGAGCCCGGCACGCTGCAACTGGCATATGGTCTCCGCCATGGTGTGAGCAGTGGAAATGATGTCATCCACCAGCACCGGCGTATGCGTACACCACTGCTCGACTTGAGGCACGGCAATCTCCACATCGCGGTCGCCATGTCGCACCTTCTGCAGGATGACGGAAGGTGCGCCGCAGGCTTGGGCGACAGCTGCAGTCCACTGTGCGCTCTCGCTGTCCGGCCCGATCAGCACGGGCTTGTCGACATTGCGGCAAATCCAGTCGGCTATCAGCGGCGCGGCATGAGCGACGTGGGAGGGAATGCTGTAAATCTCGTCGAGACTATGAAAGCGATGCAGATGTGGGTCCACGGTCACCAGCCAGTCGACCGCATTGGATAGCAAGCGGGCAAAATGAACCGATGAGATCGCCTCCCCGGCATGGAAGCGCTTGTCCTGGCGCATATAGGCGAGATAGGGCGTCACCAGCCCGATGCGCGCTGCGCCCAGTTCCCGCAGGGTGCCCGCAGCAAACAGCAGCGGCAGCAGGTGCTCGTCCGGATTGTTGAGGCTAAGGGCGAGGATGATCTCACGGCTAGCGACTTCCGATTCGATGCGGACATAGGATTCGCCGTCGGGGAAATGGCGCAGGGTCAGCCGCCCGAGTTCGGCTTTGATTTCGCGCGCCAGTGGGTCGGCCCAGGCTTGATTGCCGGGAAAAACAAACAGGATGGGTTTCATGCGTCTGGATGGATGTCGATGATGTCTGGCTGGGCGTTTACGTAGTGAAGAGCATAGTCGAGCTCGCCAGGCGTCTCGGCATGCACGGTGAACAGGGGCTGGCCCCTCTCGACGGTAACGCCAAGCGGAGTATGCAGTTCCAGTCCTGCGGCTCTGGCGCGCGGGGCGCCAGCCAGCTTGGCGATGCGGGCAAGACGGCGGTTGTCGATAGCGTCGACCCGTCCGGCAGCTTGCGCTGTCACCACATGGGTATGCGTCGATATTGGCGGTTCGCGCAAGCCGCCCTGGGCTTCGCAGATGGCCTGGAATTTCTTCCAGGCACGGCCATCGTCAAGGATTTCACGGGCGATATGGATGCCCTCGCCAGCAGGCACGTTCGGATCGAATTCCAGCACCTGGCCGGCAATCCGCAAGGCCCGTTCACGCAGGTCGACTGGAGCGCTGCTTTTGCCCTGCAGTACCGCCAGCACATCCCAGGCTTCCAGTGCCGGACCCACGCCGCGCCCCACCGGTTGGGAGCCATCGGTGATTACGGTATGTACATCGAGGCCGATCGCATGACCGACATCGATCAGCCGCTTGCCCAGCAGGGCTGCGGCCTCTGGGCTCCGTACCTTTGCCGTGGCGCCGACAGGAATATCGATGACTACATGGCTGGAGCCTGCCGCCGACTTCTTCGACAAAACCGAAGCGACCAGCTGCCCTTCGCTATCGATATCCAGCGGACGCTCGACGCGAATCAGGATATCGTCCGCCGGGCTGAGCCGCATGGCGCCGCCCCAGATGATGCAGCCGCCTTCGCGTTCCACCACGCGCTTCATGGCCGGCACATCGAGCTCCACGCGGGTCAGGGTTTCCATGACGTCCGCCGTTCCCGCAGGCGAGGTGATTGCCCGCG
>DASTRT010000184.1:0-3329 GCA_035761085.1 Methylophilaceae bacterium | reverse complement strand
ATGGCCTGCTGCAGGCGGCCGCTAAGATTTTCTAACATGATGATGTACCAGAGAGATGTGGCCTAAGCGTAGGGCAATGGCCCCATGCTATAGTGTGTAAAATTCAATTTTAACCCAAGTCATTCCTGCATATGATGGAGTTTATCCCTTACCTGACTGCTGCCATTTACCTGGCGGTCGCCTTCGATTACTGGCGCAGGGTCCGACAACCTTCTACGGAATCCGGGAGCCCTTGGCATTCGGTATTCATTGCCATCGGGCTCGCATTGCATGGCTGGCTGCTTTACCAGTCCTTGTTCCAGGGCGGCCTCAACCTGGGCATTACCAATGCCTTATCGGCAATTCTATGGCTGACGCTGCTGATCTACTGGCTGACCGACTTGCACCAGAACCTGCAAACCCTGCAGGCTTTCGGTCTGCCGCCCGCTGCCGTCGCTGTACTGCTGGAAAAATTCTTCCCGGTGAGCCATGTGGTCTCCTATGCGGACGAGCCGTTGTTCATGGCGCACCTGACCATCGCGCTGCTGGCTTACAGCCTGTTCACCTTCGCTGCGCTGCACGCCATACTTATGGCTATTGCTGAACGCAGCCTGCACAACAAACCGACCTTGATCCCGCTGCCGGATTTCCCGCCGCTGCTCAAGATGGAAAACCTGCTGTTCAAGGTGATCACTGTCGGCTTTGTGTTGCTGACGCTGACCCTGATCAGCGGCGTGCTGTTTTCGGAAGAGCTGTTCCACCAGCCCATGCGCTTCACCCACAAGAACGTGTTTGCCATGCTTTCCTGGCTGATCTTCGGCGGACTGCTGGCGGGACGCTATCAATACGGCTGGCGTGGACGTACTGCCATTCGCTGGACACTCTGGGGATTCGTGCTGCTGGTACTTGCCTACCTGGGCAGCAAGTTCGTGCTGGAGATCCTGCTGCACCGCCCATAAGAATCTGGTCCAGTGCAGCAGTCCCGGAAAACTATCGCAGGCTGATGACCGGCCAGCCCTGTTCCTCTGCATAGGTCAGCAGGAAGGGGTCCGGATTGACCGCGACCGGATGATCGACGATCTTCATGAGCGGCAGATCATTGTGCGAATCGCTGTAGAACCACACCGAATCGAAATCTTCCAGGCGCTCGCCGCGCTCTTCCAGCCACTCCAGCAGACGCTTGATCTTGCCCTCCTGAAAACTCGGCAGACCTTTCACGCGGCCGGTGAATTCACCGTCAATTTCCTCCGGCACCGTGCCGATCAGGTGATCGATGCCGAAAGCCTTGGCAATCGGGCCGGTGACGAAGCTGTTGGTGGCGGTAATGATGAGCAGTGTATCGCCGTTGGCTCGGTGCTTTTCCACCAGCTGGTGCGCCTTCTCCGTCATCATCGGATGCACCTTGCGCTCCATGTAGCGTTGATGCAGCTTATCCAGCTCGGCGCGGCGGTAGCGCGTCAGGGGTTTGAGCTGGAACTCCAGAAAGGCATAGATATCCAGCACGCCGTTCTTGTAATCCTCGTAAAACTTGATGTTCTGCGCCTCATGGCTGGCACGGTCCAGCAGCCCCTCCTCCATGAGAAACTGGCCCCACTGGAAATCGCTATCGCCGGCCAGCAGCGTGTTGTCCAGGTCAAAAATGGCTAACTGCAAGAAATTCTCCCAACAAGGTTAATCACGCCGCCCGAGCGGCAACACCAGCAACACGCCGATCAGGATGACAACCAGCGCGACATATTCCGACCTGCCGACGGCTTCATTGGCAAGCCAGGCGCCGAGCAGCATCGCTACCAGCGGGTTGACGAAAGCGTAGCTCGTGGCCAAGGCCGGCCGCACGTTCTTCAGCAGGAACAGGTAGGCACTATAAGCCACAAACGAGCCGAACAGTATCAGGTAGAGAATGGCGTATGCCGATTTCACGCTGATGTGCGCGGGCCAGGTTTCGCCGTGCATGAGACTGGCAACGAGCAGCACTGCACCGCCGGTAATCATCTGGGCTGCACTGGCCATGGCGCCATTCGGCATGGCTCTCCGTTTTCCCCACAGCGAACCGAAGGCCCAGCTGGCCGCTGCCAGCAGCAGCACGATAGCGCCGATGGGGCTGGCCTGCATGGTGCCGCCCAGGTTGAGGATGGCGATACCCACGGTGCCAACCAGAATGCCCAGCCATTCACGCGATGTGGGCCGCTCGCCCCAGAAGCTGGCAAATATCGCCGTCCATAATGGCACGGTGGCGATAGCGAGCGCCGAGACACCGGAAGAGACGGTTTGCTCGGCATAAGCCACGCCGCCGTTACCGACAGCCAATAGCAGCGTGCCGACCACGGCAGAGGAAAGCCATTGCCGTGGTGTAGGCGCAGCATTCCCGCGCAGCCGCAGCCAGCCATAGAGCAGCAGACCCGCCGCAATGAAGCGCAGGGCGCCCATGAGGAACGGCGGGAAACTCTCGATGGCGAATCGCATGGCAAGGAAGGTGGAGCCCCAGATGAAATACAGGGCCACCAGCGCCAGCACGACCAGCAACTGGTGCCGGCCGTGGTTGGAATCACCCATGCTGCGCCGGATCAGAGCTGCGGGTGTGCGCGCTCGAGCTTGGCGTGCAGCTTGTTGAGCGCGTTGAGGTAGGCCTTGGCCGACGCAATCACGATGTCGGTATCGGCGCCCTGCCCGTTCACGATGCGCCCGCCCTTGGCCAGCCGCACAGTCACCTCACCCTGCGCATCAGTACCGCTGGTAATGTTGTTCACCGAATAGAGCTCCAGCTCCGCGCCGCTGCCCGCGATGCTTTCGATAGCCTTGAAGGCGGCATCTACCGGTCCGCCGCCGCTGGCTTCGGCGCGATTCTCGACGCCATCCACCGAAACGGTCACGACGGCATGAGGTATCTCGCCGGTTTGCGAACACACCTGCAGATAGGCGAGCTTGTAGTATTCAGCCGCCTCGCTGATGAACTCATCGCTGACCAAGGCATGCAAGTCCTCATCAAAGATCTCCGACTTCTTGTCGGCCAGTGCCTTGAAGCGCGCGAAGGCGGCATTCAATGCCTCCTCGCTGTCGAGGCTGATGCCCAATTCGGTCAAGCGTGTGCGGAAGGCGTTGCGGCCAGAGAGCTTGCCCAGTGTGAGCTTATTGGCGCCCCAGCCTACATCCTCCGCCCGCATGATTTCGTAGGTCTCGCGGTGCTTGAGCACGCCATCCTGGTGGATGCCGGATTCATGGGCAAAGGCGTTGGCGCCGACAATGGCCTTGTTGGGCTGCACCGGAAAACCCGTGATGGTCGACACCAGCCGCGAACACGGCACGATATGCGTGGTATCGATCCCCAGATTCAATTCATAAAAGTCGTGCCG
>DASTRT010000183.1:0-3310 GCA_035761085.1 Methylophilaceae bacterium | reverse complement strand
GGTCCGCAAGGTGAGGCCATCTACGACAAATTCAGCGCGCATGACCGTGAGTTCCGCCAGATAGGCGCAGGGATCTGGCATGACACTGGTAAATGGTTTGCCGGCGGCGAATGGAGCCGCGCTTACACCGACACCATGATCGCTCCAGGCGATTCCTGGTATGTGACAGGCGGCTATCGTTTCGGCAAGCTTACGCCCTACCTCACCTATTCCGGCACCAGAACCCACTTCGACAACATCCCATCGTTGAGCGGACCACCGTTCGTGGTAGGCGGGCTTAATAACCTGCTGCATGCGCTGCTGCGTCTGGTCAACCAGACCACCATCACCGTAGGCACACGCTGGGACTTTGCGGAAAACATGGCGTTCAAGGCGCAGTTCGACCACATCAAGCCGGAAAACAATTCCAACGGCACCCTGACCAATGTGCAGCCCAACTACGACCTCGGCGATTCCGTCAATCTGCTGAGCTTTACGCTGGATTTCGTGTTCTGATGAAACGCATATCCATCACCTGCCTGGGATTGCTGCTGATGTGCAGTGCTGCTGAAGCCGCTGCCGAAGTCGTGCTGGTCGCCGGCAAGGGCAGCCCTATCGAGACACTAAGCCGTCATGAGGTCAACGATATCTACCTGGGCAACCAGACCCGTTTGCCCAACGTGGGCAAGGTGGTCCCCCTGGACCGCAATGACGACAAGGTGCGCGGCGAATTCTACGAAAGCTATACCGGCAAGAGTTTGCCACAGGTCAAATCGCACTGGGCCAAGTATATATTCACCGGCCGCGGTTACCCTCCCAAGACTGTTTCTTCACTCGACGAGCTTAAAAAAATGCTTGCGAGCAACCCCAACGCCATCGGTTACGTGGACGCAAACCAGGTCGATGGCTCGATGAAAACCCTGACGATTCAGCAGTGAAAAGATCGATGACAAGGGACTGGACTTGAGGAGATGAAAAGCTCATTCTAATCATCATCGACAGGCGTAAAAAAAACCAAAAACAAGCCTGTATAAGAAGAAAAAACAATTATAAAAATGGGAGCATTGGGTGAAACAAATAAGCTCCAGATTGCGCGGCCGTTTCAGCCGGTTTGCTGACGCCGTTTACTTCTTCCCTATTATCGCCGTCGTGCTGCTGGGGATGGTGTGGTTTACTACCTTCAACCTGATCCGCACCGAATTCGTCCTCGCCCGCCACAGCACCCTCACCCTTGGCCGCGAACTGCTGGAAACTTACGAAGCCCAGGCCTTGCGTTCGCTGCGTGAAATCGACCAGTCGCTCAAGATCGTCCGTTACGCCCATGAAACCGGCAGTGCCCCTACACTGGCCGCCCTCGAAACCCGTGACCTCCTGCCGCCCTCGGTTGTGTTTTCCGTATGCATGGTCGATGTCCAGGGCAAGGTGGTTTCCAGCAGCGATACCGGAGCCTCTTGCCCGGTAACCCCAGCTTTCCTGCAGAAACTGCAATCGACGGATGCGCTCGTCCTCAGTAGTCCGCAAGAGGCTACAAGCGCTCCGCTTTCTTTCGGTAGACGCTTCGGTGGAAATCAGCCAGGGGCCGTCATCATCAGTGTCGAGCCCGACTATTTCGTCAGCGGCTATGACACTCAGAAGTACGGTCACCGCGGCCTGAATGGCTTGATCGGCCAGGATGAT
The DNA here is from genome assembly GCA_035761085.1 of Methylophilaceae bacterium. Lineage (GTDB taxonomy): Bacteria > Pseudomonadota > Gammaproteobacteria > Burkholderiales > Methylophilaceae > DASTRT01. The sequence goes on along the minus strand of DASTRT010000183.1, from coordinate 1,654 downwards.
GTGTTCCAGGCGCTGCGCATTGGGGACAGCATCACCAGCGGCAGGAAAGCCGACGTCAACGGGGCGAGTCTGAGCCGGGAATATAACGGGGTATTGCTTACCTACTGGGACGGCAGCAAGCGCTACACCTTCACCCGCCAGCTGTTCGGCTATCCGCTGGTTGCGGTCGTCGCTCTGGACGAGCAGGAGCAGATGGCGACAGCCCGGGAAAATGCCGAGAAATATCTCATGCGGGCGGCTGCAGGCAGCCTCTTCCTGGTCCTGGTGTTTGCTGCGTTGTTCCGCGAGAGCTGGCTGTTAAGCCTGAGCCGCAAGCGGGAGCATGAACAGGCCGCCCAGGTGGAATACATGGCCTACCACGACACGCTGACGCAATTGCCCAACCGTAGCTTGTTCAACAAGCTGCTGCATCAGGAACTCACGTTGGCCAAGCGCAACAGCCGCGGCTTTTCGCTGTTTTTCCTCGATCTGGACCGCTTCAAGGCCATCAACGATACGCTGGGGCATGATATCGGCGACAAGCTGCTGATTGAAGTCGCCGAAAGGCTGACGCAATGCCTGCGCACAAGTGACGTAGTGGCTCGCATCGGCGGCGATGAATTCGTCGCCCTGCTGCCCAATCACAAGGGGGAAAGCTGTGCTGAAGCCGTGGCCCGTAAAATCATCAATGCCATTTCACAGCCTTACCCTATCAACGGCCATGAGCTCAGCATCACCATCAGTATTGGCATCAGCATGTACCCCAGGGATGGGCAGGATGAGCATACGCTGATGAAAAACGCGGATATCGCTATGTACCATGCCAAGACGCATGGCAGGAATGACTTCCGGTTCTATACCCGGCAACTCGAACAGGAGCCGCAGGATTCCTAGTTTTCACACCGACAAGAAGGGTCGCCTTAAAGCTGTTGTCATGCTTCGCCGGCGCATCCAGGAAATCGCGCCTAACCCGGCGATCATCAGTGCATAGGTTTCGGGTTCCGGGACCGGCACAGGTGAACTGGCTAATGTATAGCCGAGCTTGGTGACCACGATATTGCTCAGGTATTCGGCAAGGCTAAAGCCCCCTTCAAAGCGACTGGTCGTCGCCACCGTGACGAGGCCGCCCTGAATGAAGAAATCAATCCTGCCAAGGAAGCTGTCGCTGTCAGCAGCGTTGGCGTGATACTCGATCTTGTCATCAAAGACACCGGCGCCAGCCGACGTCGATTCGGGCAATAGCAAGTAGTCAGGATGAAGCGCTGTGCCCGAGGTATTGTACAAGTTGGAATAGACCCGCCAAGGCGATTCATCGACAATCCAGCGAACCGGCTCAAACACAGAGCTCGAGTCATCCCCAGACAGTTTCTCCCCCAACCCCGGCACCGAAGCCAGATCCGTGTCATAGGTCAGCTTGTGGGCCGCTGTAAACTCGATATCGAAGTCTGAGACTGGCTGATTGAAGATAATTGAAAAAGTGCCGTAGTCATCGTTAATGCTGCTGCGCCCGGAGCCTAGATTGACTCCATAGGAATCTGTGTTGGGGATTACTCCGCCATTGGTCAAGACATCAAAACGCTGCAGCTTGCCAGTGTCGGTGAAGGTTGCATTAGCAGTATTGAAATAGGCCAGGGAATCCGGCTTCCCCGAGGACGGCTGATCCTCATATGCCTGC
>DASTRT010000182.1:0-3967 GCA_035761085.1 Methylophilaceae bacterium | reverse complement strand
CTTGATGGCCTTGGCCAGGTCCTCGCCGGTGTGTTCCTGGAACTGGGTGATACGGATATACGGATAGCCTGGCTCGCTGAGCTTGTACTTGACGCTCTGCGTCTTGATGACGGCGCGCGTCACGTTGAAGGTCAGGGCCTTGCTTTCGCCCTTACGCAGCACGGTAAGGACGATCTGGGTGTTGGGCTTGCCGCGCATGCGCTTGACCGCGTCGCTCAGGGTCATGCCCTTGACCGGCGTATCATCGAGCTTGATGATCAGGTCGCCGGCCTTGAGCCCGGCTTTGTAGGCCGGTGTGTCTTCAATCGGGGAGACTACCTTGACGAAGCCGTCTTCCATGCCGACCTCGATACCCAGGCCGCCGAATTCACCCTGGGTGCCGGCCTGCAGATCCTTGAATGCGTCAGCATCCAGATAGGCCGAATGAGGATCCAGGCCGGACAGCATGCCGTTGATGGCTTCGGTGATGAGTTTCTTGTCCTCGACCGGTTCAACATAGTCGCTCTTGATCTTGCCGAACACTTCGGCAAAAGCGCGCAGGTCTTCGAGCGGTAGCTGCTGTTTGGGCTCCTTGTCGGCAACGGCCGAATAATTCAGGCTCAGCATGATGCCGAGAATGGCGCCTGCAGCGATCAGGCTGAATTTTTCCAGTTTAGCGCGCATGTAATACGGGTCCTCTAAGAATGAGTGGGATAGTGCGATAACATATTGCCGGGCAAAGCGCACAAGCGCCTTATTTTCCGCTATTTGACTTGCGCAGTGCAAGCCGAATACATCAGCGGTCCATGTCAAAAGCCGGGAGCGGATCCATGAATATCAAACCCACGCACAGCATCGAAATTGAATATTGCACCCAGTGTCGCTGGTTGCTCCGTGCGGCATGGCTCGCACAAGAGCTGTTGACGACGTTCGATTCAGACATCGAACGCCTGAGTCTGGTTCCTGGCAGCGGCGGCATTCTCGAAGTCCGGCTCGATGGCGAGACGCTGTTTTCACGCAAGACGGAAGGGCGCTTTCCCGAGGCCAAGGAACTCAAGCAGTTGGTGCGGGACCGCATCGACCCGGAACGCCCGCTGGGACACAGTGACCGTTGAGCTGCCCTGTCAATGCAAATCGTTTGCATTTCTGCAGGCGGATTTTTTCTGGGCTAGACTTGAAAAACCATCGCTACGAAACGGAGATTTGATATGGAAATGGCACCTGAGAAAGCCGAGCAGGTCATCAAGACGCTCAACCGCATACTCGAATTCGAACTGGCAGGCGTAGTCCGCTACACGCATTATTCGCTGATGGTCTATGGCTACAATCGCATTCCCATCGTTTCCTGGCTGCGCAGCCAGGCGACCGAGTCGCTCGATCATGCCAACAAGGCGGGCGAGCTCATTACCCACCTCGGCGGCCATCCTTCGCTCTCCATCGGCCGGCTGCTGGAGACGCACAACCACGATATCGGCGACATCCTGCGTGAATCGCTGGAGCACGAAAAGGCCTCGCTGGTCTGCTACAAGGAGCTGCTCAAGCTGGTGGAAGGTGATTCCGTCATGCTGGAGGAATACGCGCGGGAAATGATCTACGCCGAAGAGCTGCACCTCGGTGAGGTGGACAAGATGCTGCGCAAACCCGGCGACATCGCAGCGTTCAACAAGTAGTCAGTCAACAAGTAGCCAGTTGCGATTGGCGTAATAAAAAAGCGGCTTTCGCCGCTTTTTTATTGTTTGCCAGGTTTTATTGTTTGCCAGGTTCGTCCATCCGGCTCTCTGGCGGCGTCATGCGCGACCCGCCTGAGCCCACCTTGTCCGGGTCGATGCGCCGCGCCCCGTTGTAGCGCTTGGCCCAGTATTCATCCTCCATGCTGACCACGTGGATGTCCCCGCCAGCACTGGGTGCGTGGATGAAACGCTTGTTGCCGATGTAGATGCCGACGTGCGAAAACGCCGACTTGAGCGTGTTGAAAAATACCAGGTCGCCCGGCTGCAGCTGGTCCATGGGAATGCGCTGACCGAGCTGGCTCAAGGCCCGCGCGCCATGCGGCAGGGTCAGGTTCTCCGCCTGCTGGAACACGTAGCGCACGAAACCGCTGCAATCGAAGCCGGTTTCCGGCGATTCGCCGCCGTAGGTGTATTTGATGCCGGTCAGGCTTAGCGCACTCATGAGGATTTCCTGCGCGCGCGCGGGCCACCCTTTTGCCGGAGCGTCTGCTTCGGCGGCGGCCTGGCCGAATTTGGCTGCAGACGGCTCGGCCGCGGAAACGGGCAGGCTGCAGAGCAAACCGGTAATAAATACAAGATGATAGAAGCGCATGGGCGGCATTGTAAGAGCGATTCTCGGTGTTTGTAAATCATCTGTAAATCGTCGGGCTAACAAAGTAGAATGCCTTGAGCCCATGTGCGGCGGGCAAACGCCCCTTAAATTTAACAAGCCACTGTCCATTCCATGATTCGTGAAACCATATCCGTGATGCGCGACTTTGGCCGTCTGCGTGCCATCGTCGGCATCCTCATGCGCTACGGCTGGACCGATGTCGCCCAGCGGCTGGGCAAGCGTAGCCTGATCGGCAAGGCCGGCAATGCCATCAACGGCAAGGCTACGCGCGAGATCATGATGCTGCCGTCCGAAGTCCGCGCGCGGCTGGCCCTGGAGGAGCTGGGGCCTACTTTCGTCAAGCTGGGGCAGGTGCTGGCGACGCGCATGGACATTTTCCCGCCCAACTGGATAACCGAATTCGCCAAGCTGCAGGATCAGGTGCCGCCGGTGCCATTCGAGGCCTTGCTGCCGAGCCTGGAAAAGGCGTTGGGCAAATCGCCGTTCGACGTGTTCAAGGATTTCCAGACCGAACCGCTGGCGGCTGCCTCTATCGCCCAGGTCCACCAAGCCAAGCTGCAGGATGGCACATCGGTGGTGGTCAAGATCCGGCGCCCCAGGGTGCGCGAAAACATCGATGCCGACCTGCGCCTGCTATCGCATCTGGGTCGTCTCATCGAAGCCGAGTTTGAGGAGTCGCGCCGCTTCCAGCCCGGCAAGATCATCGGCCAGTTCACCAAGTCACTGCGCAAGGAGTTGGATCTCGCGCTCGAAGGCCGCAATACCGAACGCTTCGCCCGCAATTTCGAGGATGACCCCAATATCGTCTTCCCGAAAATCTACTGGGAGTACACCAGCGAGAGCGTGCTGGTCATGGAGCGCATTGACGGCATTCCCGGTCATGACCTCATGAAAGCCGCAGTGGCGGGGCTAGACCTCAAGCTGCTGGCATCGCTGGGTGCCGACACCGTGCTCAAGATGGTGCTGGTGGACGGTTTCTTTCACGCCGACCCACATCCGGGCAACGTCTTCTACCTGCCGGGCAACCGTCTTGCCATTATCGATTGCGGCATGGTGGGGCGGCTCACGCCGGAGCGGCGTGAAGAAATCGCCGACCTGCTGGCGGCGGTGGTGTCCAAGGACGTCGAGGTGCTGCGCGACATCCTGCTGCTGTGGACCGACGATATCCGCGTGGATGAGGAAAAGCTTACGGCCGATGTCGACGAATTCATCGGCAATTACGAACACGCACCGCTAAAGCAGGTGCGCTTCAGTGCGCTATTGAACGACCTCACCACCATCATGCGCGAGAACCACCTGGCGGTGCCGCCAGACCTCACCATGCTGTTCAAGGCGCTGATCACCATGGAAGGCCTGGGCCGCCGGCTGGATCCGGATTTCCAGATCGTCGAGCACCTGACGCCGTTTGTTAAGCAGGTGATCATGAACCGCTACATGCCGGCGGCGCTGTTCAAACGCGGCCGCAAGGGCGTCACCAGCCTGGTCGGTGCCTTCAGCCATCTGCCGGGCGATGTGTCCCAGGTGCTGCGTGAGGCCGCTCGTGGCCGGCTGCGCATCAATCTCGACCTGAAACGCCTCGACCATTTCGGCCACCAGCTGGACCACAGCACCAACCGGCTGACCATGGCCATGATCGCGGCGGCGC
>DASTRT010000181.1:0-11028 GCA_035761085.1 Methylophilaceae bacterium | reverse complement strand
CCTGGTGTGGGGCAGTGTGCTTGGCCTTATCGCATACGGCCTATACAAGAATGCCGCGCTTGGCCTGGTCATGACCAGTGCCATGACGCTGAATCTGCTGCTGTCGGCTGTTGTTGGGGTCATGATCCCCTTGGTCATGGTCAAGCTCGGCCGTGATCCGGCTGTAGGCTCGAGCGTATTGCTGACTGCGATGACGGATAGCGGCGGCTTCTTTATTTTCCTCGGTCTGGCCACCATATTCCTGCTATAGATGATGAATAACAGCTTCTGGCAAGCGTATACGGCGTCCCTGGCTAGCCCGCAAACTCTGTGGCAGCTGGGCATCATCGTCGTCAGCCTGCTGGTGGCCTGGTCTGTGAATGGATTGCTGCGGGCTTATGTCATGCGGCATGCGGGAGAGCGCTGGAAGGTAGGCATCGAGGGTATCAATCGCACGCTGTTTCCGCTGACCTCTCTCATCCTGGTTTATCTCGCGCAATTTGTGTTACGCGCGTGGCAACCTACCCACATCCTTGAAATCGCAGCAGTGCTTCTGGTCGCCATGGCGGTGGTCAGACTGCTTGCCTATGCGTTGCGCTATATCTTCGCACCTGGCACCTGGGTGCGTGCCATGGAAAACGTGATAGCGAGTTTTGTATGGCTGGTCCTGGCATTACACTTGAGCGGTCTGCTGCCACGCATGCTGGCCACGCTCGACGCCATCAAATTCGGCGTCGGCAAGCATCCGGTTACCCTGTTGCTGATCCTGCAGTCCATCCTGACCGTATTGGTGACCCTGATCGTCGTGCTGTGGATCAGCAGGGCCGTGGAAAACAGGATCATGCAGGCACAGCAGATCCACATGAATGTGCGGGTGGTGCTCACCAAGCTGATCCGCGTGGTGCTTTCCGTATTGGCCGTGCTGATTGCGCTTTCCGCCATTGGCTTCGATATTACGCTACTGTCAGTGTTCGGCGGCGCGCTCGGCGTAGGTCTTGGCTTTGGGCTACAGAAGATTGCCAGCAACTATGTCAGTGGATTTATCATCCTGCTCGACAAGTCCATTCACATGGGAGATGTGATCACGGTGGATGACCACTACGGCGTGGTCAGTGAATTGCGTACCCGATATATGGTGCTGCGGAAACTAGACGGCACGGAAGTAGTCATACCCAACGAAACGCTGATCACCAGCGCTGTCATCAACCATTCCTTCAGTGACCGCAAGGCCCGCATCCAGTTGCCCATCCAGATCAGCTATGAAAGCGCCCTGGAAGAGGCCATGCAGCTGATGCGCGACGCTGCGCTCGCCAATCCCAGAGTGTTGCGGGACCCGGCACCAGATGTGCACGTGAAGGGTTTTGGCGAAAGCGGAATAGACCTGAATCTGAACTTCTGGATTGCGGATCCGGAAGAAGGCTCTTCGGGATTGAAGTCAGATATTTACCTCGAAGTGTGGCGCAGCTTCAAAGCACATGCCATCTCTGTCCCATTCCCGCAGCGTGAAATCCGCATTTTGTCAGACCACTCTGAGGTCTAAGGACTTAGGGTCTGATTAAGAGTAAAGTAGCCAAAGTCATTCAAGGAAGTTATTCATGAGTATGGGATTAATCTCTCTTCCCTGGTGGGGTTATGTGCTGGTAGCCTTGGGCTTGACGCATATTACGATCGCCGCTGTTACCATCTATCTGCACCGATGCCAGGCGCATCGCGCGCTGGATTTGCACCCTGCGGTCAGCCATTTCTTCCGTTTCTGGCTGTGGCTGACTACTGGCATGGAAACCAGGCAGTGGGCGGCAGTGCATCGCAAGCATCACGCGCGCTGCGAAACTGCGGAGGATCCACATAGTCCTCAGGTCCTGGGAATCAGCAAGGTGCTGCTGGAGGGTGCGGAGCTTTACCGTGTCGCCGCCGTCAATCAGGAAACGCTGGACAAGTTCGGCGGCGGCACGCCGGATGACTGGCTGGAGCGTAATCTGTATACGCGCCATAACGCCCTCGGTATCGGCCTCATGTTGGTAATAGACCTTCTCCTATTCGGGCCGTTGGGCTTGACCATTTGGGCAGTGCAAATGGCCTGGATTCCGGTAACGGCTGCCGGCATTATCAATGGCGCCGGTCATTATTGGGGCTACCGCAATTTCGATGCGGAAGATGCGAGTACCAATCTTTTGCCTTGGGGCATTCTGATCGGCGGCGAGGAGCTACATAACAATCACCATTCCTATGCCAGCTCGGCCCGGCTGTCCAACAAATGGTATGAATTCGATATCGGCTGGATGTATATCCGCTTGCTTTCCACCTGTGGCCTCGCCAAAGTGAAGAAGGTGGCTCCCAGGATACGTTTCGACTGGGGCAAGACCCGATGCGACCTCGATACACTGCAGGCTGTCATTACGCACCGCTTTTACGTGATGAAAAAGTACAAGACTCTGCTGCGCAAGGCATACAAGGATGAAATGAAGAAGTTGCGCGCTTACCGACAGAGCCATGAAATCGCACTTTTGAAAAGCATCAAACACTGGCTGCATCTGGATATCCAGACATTGCCGGTGCAGCACAAGCAGGTGCTGGATAGTGCGCTGAATCATAGCGAGCGGTTGCGGACCATCTATCAGTTCAAGCATGAGCTGGCTGCCATTTGGGCGCGTTCCGCAGCCACGCAGGAGCAACTGCTTAAGAGTCTGGAGGAGTGGTGTCATAGAGCCGAGGCTAGCGGTATCCAGGCACTTGAAGAGTTCTCGCAGCGTCTGCGCTGCTACAGAATGGCTTGAAACCGGCTGAAAATTGGCCAAAACAAAAAGCCCGCATTTGCGGGCTTTTGTCTTTGGGGCATCTTGCGGAACTTACTTGATCTTGGCTTCCTTGTAGATCACATGCTTGCGGGCGACAGGATCGTACTTCTTGATTTCCATCTTCTCAGGCATGGTGCGCTTGTTCTTGGTGGTCGTGTAGAAATGACCGGTACCGGCGCTGGATTCGAGCTTGATTTTATCTCGCATGATTGCGTTCCTTAAACTTTCTCGCCACGGGCACGCATATCAGCCAGAACGGCATCGATGCCGTTCTTGTCGATGGTGCGCAATGCAGCGTTGGTGATGCGCATGCTAACCCAGCGGTTTTCGCTCTCAACCCAGAATCTGCGGTTTTGCAGGTTGGGGAGGAAGCGGCGCTTCGTTTTGTTGTTTGCGTGGGAAACGTTATTCCCGACAATCGGCTTTTTGCCGGTTACCTGACATACGCGGGCCATGACGGACTCCGAAATTCGAAAAACCGCATTTATACCATGAAAGGAGACTGCGCTTCAAGCTGTATTACGCTTGCTGAAGAGTGGGCCTCAGTGCTTTCCGGTGCTACCGAAGCCACCTTCACCCCGTTCGCTTGCCGTGAACTCTTCGACTACGTTAAAGCTGGCCTGCACGACGGGCACGATCACGAGCTGGGCGATGCGTTCCAGCGGGTTCAGCAGAAAGGTTTCGCGGCCCCGATTCCAGCAGGATACCAGCAGCTGGCCCTGGTAATCCGAATCGATCAGGCCGACCAGATTGCCCAGCACGATACCATGCTTGTGACCGAGACCCGAACGCGGCAGTATCATGGCGGCATAACCCGGATCCGCCAGGTGCATGGCGATACCGGTGGGAATCAGTTCCGTCTCTCCGGGATGCAGTGTCGTGACATGTTCGATACAGGCGCGCAGATCGAGGCCGGCTGAACCAGGAGTGGCATAGGCGGGCATCAGGTTGTGCAATCTGGCGTCCAGAATCTTGAGGTCGACTTTCAGGCTCATGGTTTCGGCTTTCTTGAAGTTTTGTCCAGCATGGTGGCGACATGCTGCAGCAATTGCCGCGCGACAATTGTTTTAGGTCCACGCGGCAGGGGGTGGGCACCCGTATCATCCAGCAAGGCGAGGTTGGTATCGTCACCGCCCATGCTGTCGCTGACCAGGTTGGCTGCGATCAGCGGCAGCTTCTTGGCGCGCCGCTTCTGCTCCGCATAGTCCAGCAGATTCTCGCTCTCCGCGGCGAATCCTACGCAAAATGGGGCGTCGGGCAGGCTGGCGACCTTGGCCAGGATATCGGTATTGGGAAGCAACTCCAGCGACAAGGTTTGAGCGCCTTTCTTGAGCTTTTGCTCACTCGGCTGGGCGACACGGTAATCGCTCACAGCGGCTACGCTGATGAAAACATCCTGCCGGCCTATGTTTTCGAGCACGGCCTTCAACATGTCGTCCGCGCTGATGACGGATTGCACCTCAATACCGGCAGGGGGGGCAAGTGACACCGGTCCGCTGATCAGCAGGACTTCTGCACCCATTTGTGCGGCAGCCTCTGCAATGCTATAGCCCATCTTGCCGGAGCTCAGGTTGGTAATGGCACGCACCGGATCGATATGTTCAACCGTAGGGCCGGCCGTGATCAGAATGCGTTTGCCAGCAAGCAGGCCGGAAGACGGTTCCAGCAGCCGGATAATATCTTCCGGCTCCAGCATGCGGCCCAAACCCGTTTCGCCGCAGGCTTGCTCGCCTTCTGCCGGACCCAATACTCGGATACCGTCCTGCTTGAGCAGTTCGATATTGCGTTGCGTGGCAGGGTTTTCCCACATCTGCCGGTTCATGGCCGGCGCCACCAATAGCGGACATTCGCGTGCCAGACATAGAGTGGAGAGTAGATCATCGGCGCAGCCATGCACCAGTTTGGCGAGGAAGTCAGCGCTGGCAGGCGCGATGAGGATGGCATCAGCGCCACGCGAGAGTTCGATATGCGGCATGCCGTTGGCAATGCTCGCGTCCCACATGCTGGTAAAGACTGGTTTGCCGGAAAGGGCCTGCAGTGTTACCGGGGTGATGAACTGGCAGGCAGCCTCCGTCATAACGACCTGGACGTCAATGCCTTGCTTGACCAATAGCCGCAGAAGCTCCGCCGCTTTGTAAGCGGCGATGCCCCCGGTAATGCCCAGAATCAGTTTCTTGTAGGGAAGAGCCATGGAGTGAATGAAATACCAATAGATTCAATTGTATATGAAAGGCTGGGGGCTGGCGATGCCACACTGGCGAGCTGCCCAGTATAATCGCTCAGTGATAACGATCCTAAAACATGATGTCGCGCAATACTTTAGCAAACGCCACATGGGCTGATTTCGACGCAACGCTATGACAAGGGGGTGAGATGGCAATAACGGATTGGCCGGAAGGCGAGCGCCCGCGAGAGAAACTGCTGCAGCAGGGAGTGGGGGTCTTGTCGGATGCGGAGCTGCTGGCGATTTTCCTGCGCGTGGGAGTGACTGGGAAAAGTGCTGTGGACCTGGCCCGAGATTTGTTGAGCCGCTTCGGCAGCCTTAACGGGATTTTTTCAGCGACTCTGGAAGAGATCAGCCAGGTCAGCGGCATGGGCAGCAGCAAGTACGCGCAGTTGCAGGCGATCTTTGAAATGAGCCGGCGTGCACTGCAGGAGCAGATGCGCGCACGGGATGTGCTGAGCTCTCCGCAGCAAGTGAGGGATTACTTATGCCTCAAGATGGGCGGACTGACGCGGGAAGTCTTCATGGTGCTGTTCCTCGATGCGCAGAACCGCGTACTGGCCCAGGAGGAGCTCTTTAGCGGCACCCTTACCCAGACCAGCGTCTATCCTCGCGAAGTGGTCAAGCGCGCGCTGCATCACAACGCGGCTTCGGTGATCTTTGCGCATAACCACCCTTCCGGCATTGCCGAACAGAGCCGTGCCGATGAACTGCTGACCGACGCACTCAAGCAGGCGCTCTCGCTGGTAGATATCCGTGTGCTGGATCATTTCGTCGTGGCCGGCAATACCACATTGTCATTCGCCGAACGCGGCCTGCTTTAGCTGGCGTAAGTCTCAGGCCTGACCTTGTTGCTGAGCAGGCGAGGCTGGCCTGGCCTCTGCCGATTCGCCAACATCTTCCTTGTCCCTCATCGCTCCGGACTCACCCGAGAGGCGAAAGGCAAACGAGGCAATAGGCGGCCCGATAGTTTCGAAAACGGTGACCGCGCCCAGTACGATAGCGGCAATCATCGCCGCGTTTTGCGGGAACAGCTGGCTGGAAGTATGCACCAGGCCAATGGCCAGCCCGGCCATGGGGATCAACAGCATGCCGCTGGAGACGCCGACCCGGAAGGTTCGCCCCAGCACGACCGACATGAAGGTGGCTCCGACCGTCTTGGCCAGACATCGGACGACGACCAGGGCAAGGACGGCAGGTGCGAAATGAATCAGTTCTTTCATGTGCAGGTTGGCGCCGGCAAACACAAAAAGCACAATGAAGAACAGCTCGAACGCCGCCCCGAATTCGAGATTGGAGACCACGGTCTTGCGTTCTATGGTTTTGATGACTACGCCGATGATCAGGGGGGCAAACAGTGCTGACAGCTTGAGTTCGTTGGCCAGTCCGACCGAAATCATGATGGCGCCAATGACCAGCGCCAATTTGTATTGCGACGCCTGGTGAGTTTTGAGGGATGCCGCATGCAGTCCGTAGGCGACTACCAGGCCCAAGACCAGCGAACCCAGTAACTGGTAGGTTGGCTGCAGGATAATCGTTGTCCAGTCGGACCCGCTGGAATAGTGCATGACTGGAATCACGGCTGAAAAGGCGACGAAGGAAAAGAGGTTGTTGAGCGCCACCAGTGTCATGGTGGAATCAGTCACCACGCCCTTGGCTTCCACCTCATGCGCTACATGCAGCAACACGGCCGGCGAGGAAGAGATGGCAATGGTGCCGACCAGGGTAGCAATCAAGGTATCAACCCCTAGCAGGTACAGCACCAGGAACACCAGGCCGAATGTCAGGCTGCCTTCGAACAGGGCGATGATCAGCAGTCGCGGAAATTTCGAAATGGCGCGAATGTCGAGTGACAATCCCAGCCGGTACAGAATGAGCGCCAGTGCCACATCCGTGAAGATCTGCGCCTGTGCGATGACTTCATGATTGAGCAGGCCGATGCCGCCCGTGCCGAAAGTGAAGCCAACCAGCAAGAAGCCTGTGACGCTGGGCAGCCAGGAAATGCGGTGCGCCAGATAGCCTCCGATACTGCCGATCAGCAGCAACAGGCCGAATGTAATAAGCGGGGTGACCTCCAGAGGCCAGGTGGGCAGATAGTTCATGATCTAGTGAAAGTCCGCATCAACTGGCGGACTTTACAAGCGAAGGCTGGTCCTTGCAAGGCAAGCCAGTTCCGGCTTGCCTGTTGAGCTAGCGTCCCTTGCCGCTCAGCGAACCGCGGTTATAGTCTTTGTCGCCCTTGGGAACACAGCGGCCGAAACCCAGGAATCCGCCCTGCATGCTGGAAGGGCAGCCCTGGTTTTCCGGGTATTGTTTGGCAATGGCCTGCGCTGCAGCCGCCTTCTTGCTGTCGATGAACTCCCAGCGGCCGTTGGCATGCAGGACAATTGCATCTCCATTCGAGGTGGTAGCCGCCAAATCACCCGCAGGTTCTGCGGCAAACGCGGCCAGGCTTACCCCCAGAGCCATCAACAAAATCAGCGCATGTATTTTCATTTTCGGTTCCTTCATGCTGCATTCCTGCTGTGAATTTTCACCAGACGCTTCAACTCCGGTACGCAAGAGCCGCACTCGGTGCCACATTTGAGCTTGGCCTGCAGAGTGATGAAGTCTGCGCCGATCTCGATGTTCTCGATAATCTCATTCTCCGACACATCCAGACAATTGCAGATCACCCTGCCGCGGCTGTGATGCCCAGTCGGTGGGGCGCTGACTGGAGCTAACGCCCATCGCCGCAACTCGTCGGTGAATCGCCCCTGTGTCATGACCTGCTTGAGCCACTCGGTCGCCAGGGTCTCGCCTACCAGCCGCACGCCAACCACCCCGTCGCCTTCAACCATGATGCGCTTGGAAATGCCACGTCTGGTGTCATTGTAGTGCAGCATGGGAATGTCGTCGGCCATGCCGAGCAGGGCGTCGAGCTCACCTATCAACTGTTCGCTTGGCGCCATGGAGTGCGCAGCACGCAGGATGACGACGCCAGGCTCGCGCCCGAACAGGGCGCAAGATGCATATTCGAAATGCGGCAGCAGTTTCCGCAGTTGCTGCAACATCTGCACATCACCATTCCGCATCACCGTCATGCGCCAGGGCAGATCGATTTTCTCCACCTTGATCGCGGTATGCTTGAGTTCCGGCTGTTTGGACATACTGTCGAATGCGCTGGGCATCAGCGCATTGACGCCAAGGCCGTGCATGAACTGGCTGCCCCAATGCATGGGGATGAAGGTTTGCGCCGGCGGCATTTCATCCGATGGCATGGCGCGCAGCACCAGACTGCCGCGCCTGTTGCTGACTTTCACCAGGTCGCCGGGCTGTATGCTGCGCCGCTGCATGTCATTCGCATTCATCGAAATGATGGGTTCTTCGGTATGGTTGAACAACTGCGCCACGGTACCCGTGCGACTCATGCCATGCCACTGGTCACGCAGCCGGCCGGTATTGAGATGCAGCGGATGGCGGGCATCGGCGTTGTCGGCAGTCGGCTTGTATCGCGTATTGAAAAACTGCGCCTTGCCGCCGGGTTTTTCGAACTCGCCATTGGCATACAAACGCGGTGTGCCAGTACTTGCTCCTTCCGCAAATGGCCACTGCTGCGGACCATTCACATCCAGCATGGCGTAACTCAGACCCGTGATGTCGAGGTCACGGCCGCGTGTGGTCTCCCTGTGTTCGTCGAACACCTGCTCCGGATGGGTATAGGAAAACATGCGAATGGCCTGGTCGCCCTTGTCCAGCAGTGGTCCCAGCCGGAGCGCAAAATCGGCGGCGATCTGCCAATCGGGGCGCGTTTCACCCGGAGCGGATACTGCCGCCTGGAAATGGGTGATGCGACGTTCGGAATTGGTGACTGTGCCTTCCTTTTCGCCCCAGGTCGTGGCCGGTAGCAATACGTCTGCATAAGCCGCGGTATCGGTGTTGCCATAGGCCTCCTGCAACACAACCAGCTCGGCCTTTTCAAGAGCGGCATGCACCTTGTTGAGGTCGGGCATGGATTGCGCGGGATTGGTGCAGGCGATCCACACGGCCTTGATGCTGCCATCACGCAGGGCATCGAACATCTCGACGGCCGTTTTGCCGGGCGAGGCTGGTACCTCCTCAACACCCCAGAATTCGGCAATTTGAGCGCGGTGTTCCGCATTCGCCAGGTCGCGGTGCGCTGGCAACAAATTCGCCATGCCGCCGACTTCGCGCCCGCCCATGGCATTGGGCTGGCCAGTCAGCGAAAACGGTCCCGCGCCAGGTTTGCCGATTTGGCCTGTTGCCAGGTGCAGGTTGATCAGTGCGGCATTCTTTTCGGTACCGCTGGTGAACTGGTTGAGTCCCTGGCAGTAGAGGGAAAGTGTAGGGCCGGCGCCAAACCATTTTGCCGCAGTGATGATGTCGGCTTCGGCAATGCCGCAGATATCTGCCACCAGTTTTGGCGTGTACTCGCGGACCGTTTCCTTGAGCATATCGAAGCCCTCGGTATGTGCGCGGATGTAGGCCATATCCACCAAGCCTTCCCACAGCATGACGTGCAACAGGCCATTGAAAAGTGCGACATCGGTACCGGGCTGGACGGCCAGGTGCAGATCAGCTGCCTGTGCTGTATCCGTGCGCCGCGGATCGACGACAATGATCCTGAGTTCAGGATTTTTCGCCCTGGCATCCTCGATGCGCCGGTAGACGATGGGATGTGCATAGGCGGTGTTCGATCCGGCGATGAACAAAACCTTAGCGTGATCGATGTCCTCGTAGCAGGCAGGCGGGGCATCGGCACCCAGCGTCGCCTTGTAGCCCGTCACCGCCGACGACATGCAGAGACGCGAATTGGTATCGATATTGTTGGTGCCGATCAGCCCCTTGGCCAGCTTGTTGAAGACGTAATAATCCTCGGTCAGCAGCTGGCCGGAAATATAAAAGGCGACAGCGTTCGGCCCATGTTCACGAATGATGGCGGCAAAACGCTGGGCCACGTGGTCAAGGGCACCGTCCCAACTCACCGGCTGCAGCGATTCGTTGCGGCTCAATCGCATTTCAGGGTAGAGCACTCGCTGGTCGTGCCGGGCGGTAAGGTGCAGCGTGGAACCCTTGGTGCACAGGCGGCCGAAATTGGCCGGGTGCTCAGGGTCGCCACGCACGCCCGTGATGCGGTCATTCTCGGTTTTGATGATGACGCCGCAGCCGACGCCGCAATAGCAGCAGGTCGCTTTCGTTTCGCGAAAGACCTCTCGCTTCATGGCGTTATCTGCTTGCTTCGCGCCTGCTGCTTCAAGCAACTCTGGACGCGAGTTTGCCGGGTTGTTCATCAAATCTCCAGATACACGGTGCCATCTTCGATCTTGACGGAAAAACAGGCTGTCTCGCCCACATCGGGCTCCTGTGCCTTGCCGTCCACCAGATTGATCTGCCAGGCATGCAGCGGGCACGCCACGCGGTTGCCGTAGACGATACCTTGCGACAACGGGCCCTGCTTGTGTGGGCAGCTGTCATGCAGCGCGAACACACGGTCGTCGGCGGTGCGGAATACGGCGATATCACCCTTGGCGCTACGCACTACGCGTGAGCCGAGCCGCGGAATCTCCTCCAGGGCGGCGACTTTGGTCCAGTTACTCATAGGATCTCCAGATAACATTTTGTTTTTATGAAACGATCAACAGGTAAAGCAGAAAGAAATTCAGCAGCAGCGAGCACATCGCCAGCCATTGCCACAAGCCGAACCGGCGTGCCATCAGCGGCGTGCGCGGCGGTGGCAGCACAGGCTTCATCTCACCGTGTTCCAGCGCCATCAGCATTTCCTCCGCCGTTTCAAAGCGCAGATCGGGATTGCGCGCGACTGCCTTGAGCACAATGTTTTCCAGCCACTGCGGGATATCAGGGCGGTAGCGCGTGGGTGACACGGGGTCGCCGAAACGCGGGTGCTGAAAGGGTTCGATCTCGCCATAGGGGTAGCGCCGCGTCAGCAGGTGATATAGCGTGACCCCGGCGGCGTAGATATCGGTGCGGGGGCTGGCCTTTTCGCCATCGAACAATTCAGGTGCCATATAG
>DASTRT010000180.1:0-2631 GCA_035761085.1 Methylophilaceae bacterium | reverse complement strand
TCGTCCACGATGTCAGCCAGGATGCCCGGTAGCGGCAGGGTGCAGGAGCCCGGCTTGGTCGGAATGGCCCCGGGCAGCGGCGCGATCATGTGGGCGCCGGTTTCGGTCTGCCACCAGGTGTCGGCAACCGGGCAGCGCTCCTTGCCGACCACGGTGTAGTACCACATCCAGGCTTCCGGATTGATGGGTTCGCCCACCGTGCCCAGCAGGCGCAGACTGGAAAGGTCGTAGTTGTTGGGCAGGTCGCCGCCCAGCTTGATCAGCGAGCGGATGGCCGTCGGTGCTGTGTAGAACACCGTCACCTTGTGCCGTTCGATCATCTGCCAGAAGCGGCCGGCATCCGGATAAGTAGGCACGCCTTCGAAAATAACCTGCGTCGCGCCCAAGGCGAGAGGACCGTAGACCACGTAACTGTGGCCGGTGATCCAGCCCACGTCGGCCGTACACCAGAAGATGTCGTCCGGCTTGTAGTCGAATACCCACTGCATGCTGAGGATGGCGCCCAGCAGGTAGCCGGCCGTGGAATGCTGAATGCCCTTGGGCTTTCCGGTGGAGCCCGAGGTGTAGAGGATGAAGAGGGGGTGCTCGGCATTTACCCATACCGGCTCGCATTCGTCGGAGGCGGCACTTTCCAGCTCGTGCCACCATTTGTCCAGGCTGGCGTTCCAGTTGGTGGGGTTGCCGGTACGGCGATAGACGATGACATTGCGGATGCCTTCGCAGCCGCCCATGGCCAGCGCCTCATCCACTGCAGCCTTGAGCGGGATCGCCTTGCCGCCGCGCAGGCTTTCATCGGCCGTGATGACGAATTCCGCATTGAGGTCGGTGATGCGTTCGTGCAGGCTCTTGGCGGAGAAGCCGCCGAAAACCACGGAGTGGAAAGCGCCGAGCCGTGCACAGGCCTGCATGGCGACCACCGCCTCGATGCTCATGGGCATGTAGATGATGACGCGGCCGCCCTGTTGCACCCCCAGACTGCGCAGCGCATTGGCCATGCGGCAGACGCGCTTGTGCAGCTCGCGGTAGGTGATGGTGGTGACCTTGCCGTCGTCAGCCTCGAAAATCAACGCAGTCTTGTCGCCGCGGGTTTCCAGGTGACGGTCCAGGCAGTTGTAGGAGGCGTTGAGTTCGCCATCGTAAAACCAGCGGTAGAACGGCGCCTGGCTGTCATCGAAAATCTGTGTGAAAGGTTTGTGCCAGCTGATGTAGGTATGCGCCATGTCTGCCCAGAACCCGGTGTAATCCTTCTCGGCCCGCGCGCAAAGCGCCTGATATGCCTGCATGCCGGGTACGTTGGCAACTCTTGTGAAGGATTCAGGGGGGGTGAAAACTCGGGTTTCGGTCAGAACGGACTCAATGGACGACATCTATCTACTCCCAGCCATATAATAGTTTTTCGAAAACTGCTTTTTGAACTGCTTCTAGATAACCCGATAATAGCATTACCTAGGCCAAAGACCGATGCATAACCTGGACGAGATATTGGACGACAAGGCCGTCCTGCCTGGAGATGAGGCGAGAGTGCGACATGCCGCACGCTGCAGTCCGTTTGCCAGGCGGTTGCTGGCCGCCGATGCCGAACTGCTGCCCGAGCTGCTGAAAACCATGCACCAGCCCTGGCTGGAACAGGACATGCGCGCCTGGCTGGATGCGCAGCCAGTCAGCGACGAAGATTCCCTCAAGCGCGCGCTGCGCAAGCTTCGGCAGCGCGTCATGCTGCGCACCATCGTGCGCGACCTCAACGGCATGGATGTGTTCGACTTTGTCTCCAATCTCGATGAAGTCATGCATACCATGAGCGGTCTGGCGGAAGTCACCGTGCAGTTCGCCCTGCATCACCTGACGGCCTGG
The DNA here is from genome assembly GCA_035761085.1 of Methylophilaceae bacterium. Lineage (GTDB taxonomy): Bacteria > Pseudomonadota > Gammaproteobacteria > Burkholderiales > Methylophilaceae > DASTRT01. Next base: position 780 of record DASTRT010000180.1, on the reverse strand, counting down.
CAGGAAGCCATTTATGGCGCGCCGAAGGATGCACAGGGTCGTCGGCAGGAGATGATCGTGGTCGGCATGGGCAAGCTGGGCGGCCGCGAGCTCAATGTGTCGTCCGACGTGGATCTGATCTTCGCCTATGCGGAAAGCGGCGACACGCAGGGCGGCAAGCCTATCAGCAATCATGAGTTTTTCCTGCGGCTGGCCAAGAAGCTGATTGCCGCGCTCGACGAGATCACCTCCGATGGCTTCGTCTTCCGCGTCGATATGCGATTGCGGCCTTATGGCTCAGACGGGCCGCTGGCCTGCAGTTTCGCCATGCTGGAAGACTATTACCAGAACCAGGGGCGCGAATGGGAACGCTATGCCTGGATCAAGGGCAGGGTGATCGCCGGTCCGGGCGAAGAGCTGACCCGGCTGCTCCGGCCTTTTGTCTTCCGCAAGTATCTGGATTACGGCGCCTTCGCTTCCATGCGCGACCTCAAGGTGCAGATCCAGCGAGACGTCAACCGCCGCGACATGCATGACAACATCAAGCTGGGGCGCGGCGGCATCCGCGAAATCGAATTCATCGCCCAGGTTTTCCAGCTCATCCGCGGCGGCCGCGATGCCAGTCTGCAGATCAAGACGACGCTGGATGTGCTGCGCCTGTTGCAGGACAAGGGGCTTTTGTCGTTCCAGACGGTGGATGAACTCAGCGATGCCTATGTGTTCCTGCGCAACCTCGAACATCGACTGCAGTATGTGGAAGATGCGCAGACGCACAGCCTGCCGACCCCACCTGAGAACCAG
>DASTRT010000179.1:0-3078 GCA_035761085.1 Methylophilaceae bacterium | reverse complement strand
AAATAACAAGAGGAATAAGACGTTTGGATGAGACAAGGTTGGGCAGTTTAATACGCATGCTTATCCTTTAAGACGACCATGACGGTTTTGTAAATGATGTAAAGATCGAGCCGCAGCGACCAGTTGCGCAGGTAGGCAAGGTCGTAGTCGATACGGCTTTTCATTTTTTCCAGCGTGTCGGTTTCGCCGCGCCAGCCGTTGACCTGCGCCCAGCCGGTGATGCCGGGCTTGACCTTGTGGCGCACCATGTAGCCCTTGATGAGCTTGCGGTAGAGCTCGTTATGGGCAACCGCGTGCGGGCGTGGGCCGACGATACTCATGCTGCCCTGCAGCACGTTGAAGAACTGCGGCAGCTCGTCGAGCGAAGTCTTGCGCAGGAAGCTGCCTATGGGCGTGACGCGGCTGTCATTGCGTTGCGCCTGCTGGACGGTTTCGCCGTCCTCGCAGACCGTCATGCTGCGGAACTTGTAGACCAGGATTTCCTCGCCGTTGAGCCCGTAACGGCGCTGCTTGAAAATCACCGGACCGGGGGAGGTGAGCTTGACCGCAGCCGCAATCATGAGCAGCAGCGGTGAAATCAGGGTCAGGATGAGCAGCGACAGCACGATGTCGCTGAGGCGTTTGAGCATGCCGTTGACGCCGGTGAAGGGCGTTTCGCATACCGAAATCACCGGCATGTCGCCGACCGAGTCGATGCGTCCTTGCATGAGGTCGGTAATGAACATGTCCGGGACGAAATAGATCGATGCCGTCGTGTTGCTGAGGCCATCCAGCAGCTTGAGGATACGCGGCTGAGTGGCCATGGGCAGCGAGATGTAAATGGCCTCGATGCGGTTGCGCTGCACATAGGCTGGCAGTTCGTTGATGGTGCCCAGCAGCGGGTAGTCGGTCAGGCGGCCTACGCGCTCGCGCAGCCGGTCGTCGAAGAAACCATGCAGACGGATGGCGCTGAACGGGCTGTTTTCCATCTGCCGGGCCAGCGTGATGCCGTTCTCGTTGACCCCGGCAATTACGGCACGCCGGGCTTCACCCTGGATGTGCGCGAGCGACGGGGCAAAATTGCGCAGGGCGATGTTGACGCCGAATTGGCTGACCGGCGCCAGCCATAGCCAGATCATCATGGCGCGATTGTCGAAATAACCGAGGTAGCCGGTGGCGTTGCCGAAGAAGTAGAACAAGGCCGCAATCAGCGACCACTCGATGAGAATGCTGCGGATGACGTGCAGATTGGGTGCCTGGATGCGAATGGTGCCGGGCAGGGTGAGCGAGAACACCAGCAGTGACAGGATCAGGTAAGGCGGTGTGACCTCGCCGTGTACGTAAAAGGCAGCGATCCAAAGCGAAAGCACCAGGGCTACGGGGTCTAGCAACGCGGCGGCGAGCATGACCAGGTTGTTCCAACCGAATGTCGGGGTAGAGGCGCGCCGGAAGCGCAAAGGAATTGTCTGGTTTGACATAGTTTTACTGAATTCGTCGAGCAAGAAGCCCCTTGTTAAGAGTTCATGACAATGCTTCTGGTCCGGCGGATGTTAGGTTTTGATCGGATTCCGGACTAAGGAGTAAAGATAATGTGGAATATCTTTTTTCTCTGTTCGATAACGAACTTTTAAGCTCGCGCCAGTGCGCTACAACAGCGGGGCTGTAAAACAAAAGCGGCGCCGTAGCGCCGCTTTAGCCTTCAGTAAGCTGAAGGAGAGGTTATGCAAAGTTGAGAGACTGACGGCTGTTTTTCATGCGGCGCTTGCCAACGAAGCCCAGCAGGCCAAGACCGGCCAGCATCATGGCATAGGTTTCTGGCTCAGGTACTGGAGCCGTGTTGGCGGAATACAGGTATACACCGCCCTTCGCGCCTACGGCATCACCGGAAACTGCCCAGTAATAGTTGCCGCCGGCTACGCCATTGACAGCCAACACACCATTGGCATCGCCATAGGCAGTGGAGGCAATCTGTACGTCTGCACCGCCGGCGCCGTTACCTTCGGGATCGCTCCACAGGGACAGGGTGCCGTTGTTGATTTCATAACTGGAAGCGTCGCCATTCAGGCCAGGCAGCAGCAGTGAAACTGCGCTGGAAATGGTATCGCTTACAGCCGAAGTCAGGCTGAAGGTGAAAACATCGGTGAAGCTTCCCACATCGTGCGTAACGCTATAGGCGTTAGCGTCCGTTGGGTCAGCGCCAAGGTTGTAGGGGAAGTCACCGCCGGACAGGGAAATAGTGGCTGCCTGAGCGCTGGAAAATGCGCCTGCCAGGGCGAGTGCCACCAAGGTTTGTTTAGTGGTTTTTTTCATATCCATTCCTTTGCTAAAAGTTGAAATCACGTGATGCTGTCCAGATGGCCCAAATGCACGGACGCCTCCTTACAGTGGCAACGTCTAAGGGGAATCCGAAGCCGGCAGGAATTACGGGGGTGCCAGCTGCAAACTGGAGCTATCTGAAAGAACTACTTCAGCGAGAACAAAGTTAGCTTTAACCTAAGCGAATCTCTGTACGCTAAAGCACTTTGGCAAACAAAAGGATAAGCTTGGGCTTGACGCTGTCCGAATGGACTGGCATTTTTATTGCCGAGTGTGGTTTTTTAAGCGAATTGCGCTGTTCGGCGCGGTATTTGTCGATTTGACAATAGACGTGCGGTTTAAGTTGATGTTATCTTAAATAAATTGCTCAGCTTATGTTCTCTTATAGACATTGAGGTATAAATGACCTGTTTCTCCGCCAGAAATTCCCGACGGCTAATCACTGCAACCCTTGCCCTACTGTCTATTCCATATTCCCTTACGTCTTTTGCCGACGAGGATGATGCCTTCAATATCCTCGCCGGGGCTGGCGTCCGCTATGAAGATAACCTGTTCCGCGTAGATGATGGCGCCGCGCTTGGCAATGCCAGCAAGCATGACTGGGTGTATACCACCAATGCCGGCATCAAGTTCGACAAGGTGTATTCCTTGCAGCATGTCCAGCTGGAAGCCACTGTCACCGACAACAAGTACCAGGAAAACGATTTTCTCGATTGGACTGGCTTCAACTACCGTGCTGCATGGCTGTGGAGCATCACGCCACGTCTGACGGGTACCCTGGTC
>DASTRT010000178.1:0-2479 GCA_035761085.1 Methylophilaceae bacterium | reverse complement strand
GGGGGCAACGGAAACCACAGTGTCACCGCTGACGTTAGATACCGCTGCATTAGCATCGGCATCCACCGCGATGGCACCGATGAAAGCGCCACTGGTGAAAATGGAATCAAGGTCGTACGCCGTCAGGGTGAAGTTGTAGACCAGATTGTCAGTGGTGGAATAGGTAAGGGTGGCAAAGGTATCAGAAGGTTGAAAAGAGCCGGACAACAGGGTGCCAAAATCGTCCGAAGCCGCGTATGAGGCTGAACTCGCCATAAGGACGAGCGCAGCCAGGAAAGTTCGCCATGCAGTTTTCATGATTACTCCCGGAGAGAATGTTAGTTAGGGGAAGAGCTTTACCGCCGAGTATCACCTACAGCGATAATGGTTATCCAAAAGTCATGCCCTGTATGTGCGAAAGTACGCATAAGCTTCAACTTGTGTTTCGGCCGCTTTTTATGTGCGGTTGCGGTCTTCCGCTTGCCCTCAAAGCTTGTTAATCTCCTTGCGCTCGGCCCTGTGGCTTAGCTTGCATGACGCCTAAATGACAGATGCCAGTGGGAGGAAGCAAACGTGAAAGAGGCCAAAAAGTGGTTGAAAAAGCTGGGCCCCGGACTCATTACGGGAGCCGCTGATGACGACCCCAGCGGCATTGCCACTTATTCCCAGTCAGGGGCGCAATTCGGCCTCAACATGCTATGGACGGTCATTTTCACTTACCCCCTCATGACCGGTATCCAGACCGTAAGTGCACGTATCGGCAGGGTGAGCGGCGAAGGGCTCGCCACCAACATCAGGAAGCACTATCCCGCCTGGCTGCTTTACCTGGTGGTAAGCCTGCTCATGGTGGCGAATACCATCAACATCGCCGCCGACATTTCCGCCATGGGTCAGGCCATGAAACTGATACTGGGCGGGCCGCCGCATCTTTATGCCGTAGGTTTCGGCCTGCTTTCCCTGGTGTTGCAGATATTCATTCCCTATCGGCGCTATGTGCGCGTACTCAAGTGGCTGACCCTGGCCCTGCTGGCTTATGTGGCGACGGTATTCGTCGTGCACGTGCCATGGCTGCAGGTGTTGTCACGATCGTTCATGCCGCATATCACCTGGCATGCGGAATACATCACGACTGTCGTCGCCGTCTTCGGTACCACCATCAGTCCTTACCTGTTTTTCTGGCAGGCCGCGCAGGAAGTCGAGGAGCTCAGGTTAGATTCGCACGCCAAACCGCTGATCAAGGCGCCGATGCAGGCTGAGCGCAATCTGCAGCGCATCCGCATGGATACGCTGATCGGCATGGGGTTTTCCAACATGGTGGCTTTCTTCATCATCCTGACTACCGGAGTGACGCTGCACCAGCATGGCATTACCGACATTCAGACCTCCGCAGAAGCTGCAGCCGCGCTCAAGCCGTTGGCTGGTGAATTCGCCTTCGTACTGTTCAGCGCTGGCATCATCGGCACCGGCCTCTTGTCGGTTCCGGTGCTGGCAGGGGCTTCGGCCTATGCCATGGCAGGCGCTTTCAACTGGAAGAGTAGCCTGGAGAGAAGCCTGATGCGGGCCAAGCAGTTCTACGCCATCATTGCCGTATCCACAGGTATGGGCGTGCTGCTGGGCTTTACCGCGATGGACCCTATCAAGGCACTGTATTGGAGCGCCGTGATCAACGGCGTGATTTCAGTGCCCATCATGGCGGTCATGATGCTTATTGCAGCAAAACCCGAGGTCATGGGCAAGTTCGCTATCGGCACCCGGACCAAGGCGATAGGCTGGCTCGCCACCTTGGCGATGGCAGTTGCGGTTGCCGCCATGTTCTGGACCATGCTGGTCTGAGGCAAAAAGAAAGGCGGCAGGGCCGCCTTTCTTTTATTCAGAGTGCTAACTCTGGTTGAGGTTAACTCTGATTCCCCGGAATGTTCTTGTAGTCCTGGGGCTTTGCGCCTCTAGGCGGCGGTGTGTCGCCTTGGCCACCGCCATGACCGGGCGCCGAGGAGCTGCCTCTCGAGTGGCTCTCCGAACGACCGCTGGCCTGATGCGTATCCCTGCTGTGGGAATCTTCCCGCTGGGATGAGCCGCTCTTTTGCGAGCCGCCCAAGGCCCGAATGAGTTCTTCCTTGGACATGTCAGACGAGCCAGAAACATGCTGTTCCCTGGCCATCTGGTAGAGCTCATCCCGGGTCTTGGATTGCAGGCCTTGCTGCTGATGTGATGCCATGATGTATTCCTTTCATCAATCCCATGCCCCCACCTGACTTCTGCTGATGCAGGAGAGGCAGGGGAATTCCTAAAATCAGTTCCGGCCAAGTCAGGAGCGGCTGCCCGAACGTCCTTGCGCCTGTTGCGAACTCCTGCCGTGGGATCCGCTCTGGTGAGAAGAGCCGCCTCTTTGCGATCCGCTCAAGGCCTGAATCAGCTCTTCCTTGGTCATATCGGACTTACCCGGGATTCCCTGCTCCTTGGCCATTTCGTAGAGCTCCTGACGGGTCTTGGATTGCAGCTC
>DASTRT010000177.1:0-2113 GCA_035761085.1 Methylophilaceae bacterium | reverse complement strand
TACTGCTTCAATCTTTCCATCAAGAAAGGACTCTCTATGAGCACCGTTACCCTGAAAGGAAATCCCGTACAAATCGGCGGCAACTTCCCACAAAAAGGCCAGTCCGCCCCTGACTTCAAACTGGCGGATAAAACACGTACTGACGTCGGCCTGGAAAATTTTTCCGGCAAGCGCAAAGTGCTCAACATTTTCCCCAGCATCGACACGCCAACCTGCGCCATGTCGGTGCGAACTTTCAACCAGAAGGCCAGCAGTCTGGATAACACCGTAGTGCTGTGTATTTCAGCTGACCTGCCTTTTGCGCAAAACCGTTTCTGCGGTGCAGAAGGCATCGAGAACGTGCAAACCCTGTCCACCTTCCGCAACACCGCCGGCTTTGCTGACAGCTATGGTGTGGCGATCAAGGATAGCAGTCTGGCAGGGCTGACAGCACGTGCCGTCATCGTGCTGGACGAGAACAACAAGGTTTTATACAGCGAGCTGGTCCCGGAGATTACCAACGAGCCGAACTACGACACTGCACTCGCCGCGCTCAAGTAAACATCCGCAATATCGAATAAAAACGCCAGCTTCTGCTGGCGTTTTTGTTCCATCAACTTGCAAATCAGCAATATTGCCTAGTCACGGTTCACATCCGCCGCCCAGGCATTACCGTATACCTTGCCATTTCGCGACAGCACGAACATCTGGTACATGCTGGTAATCCACATGAAGGTTGAGGCTACGCTGTAACCGATACCGCCAATAATGGTCAACCAGGCGAACTCCGGCGTCCACTTGGTTAGCCACCATGAGAGCACGTCGAGAATCAGGAAGCCAAACGGGAAGGCAATCGCCAGCTCCTTGAGCCAGCGCGGTATGCCTACCGCAAAGCTGAAAATCAGGCCCATGAAGAAAAAGATAAAACTGATGCCGAACAGGTGGATGTGAGAAACCCGCGTGAGGCTGGTGATGCTGGCCCCCTCGTTGATGACGACTTCTTTCTTCACGTTGTCGAATTTTGTGAAGTCCGGAATTCCAGGAATCTTGCTGTGACAGGCAACGCAGTGCTGCTCGAACACGCCCTTGAAGTGCGGCTCCCATTGTGCCTCTGGAGCACCTTCACGCGCCCACTTGATGATATCCAGACGCACTTCAGGTGGCGCATTGATTTTCATCTGACCGTTAAGCATGCTTTCCAGTTTGGTGCCACTGCGATTGCCATAGTAGCTGTAGACGATGTCATCCTTGGAAAGGCCCACCTTGCCGTCCGCCATGCCATGCGTCAGCATGATTTGCAGTCCAGCCATGCAAAGACCGACACCAATAACCAGCAAATAACCGGCAAAGAGCGCTTTGACGGTCATGGGCAAATTGGGAAGATTTAACCAGGCGAGTTCTTGCGTTGATGCTTTCATTTTGTACCCTCTTCTGACTTATTGTTGTTGGAGCTTTTGCCGCCCCCGCTACTTGCAGCCCTGGATGTTCCCTGCCAGGGCAAATCGCTACTTCTGATACTCAGTATATTTATCGTTGCGGCCTCGCGCTTTTTCCGCCGGATACTTCTTCGCGTTGATGATCAGTTTGCGGTTGGCCGCATCGATGATATCGATCTCCAGTACTTCGGCGATTCTCAGCAGATAGACGAAAGTATCTGCAATTTCCTGACCGACCAGCTCTTTCTGCTCGGACGACAGCTCGCGACTTTGCGCTTCGGTCATCCACTGAAAATGCTCGACCAATTCTCCTGCTTCCACGATCATTGCCATCGCCAGGTTTTTAGGTGAATGAAACTGCTGCCAGTCACGCTCATCGACGAACGCCTGCAAGCGCTGTCGCAACTCCTGTAGCGAATCACTCATGTTTTTTCTCTTTCCGGTTAGAGCCTGCCACCAGCTTTATTTCAAACAAACGGCATTCCAGAGGCCCATTGTAAAGCGGGGTGCGCTTCGAGGGCGCCAGCCGCATGAGTTTGGGCAAGCGTAAATCCGAAGTCAGGAAATATGCCGTCCAGCCTGAGAACTTGCGCTTCAAGGCCTCCCCCATTTTCGGATACAGTGCGGCCAAGGTTTCATCTTCGCCGATGCGTACACCATAAGGCGGATTGGCTACCAATACACCCTGATCTGCGGGG
>DASTRT010000176.1:0-3038 GCA_035761085.1 Methylophilaceae bacterium | reverse complement strand
TACAGCGGCGGCAACGGTACGCGCATGGGCGTGTTCTCCATGTTCATGGGTTTGCCCGGCAACTACTGGTTCCCGTTCCTCAAGGAGGGGCGCGGCGCCGCCATCGTGGATGTGCTGCAGAAGGAAAACTACCAGATGCAGTTCTACACCAGTGCGCGTTTTTCCTACCCAGAATTCGAAAAAACCATTTTCAGCCAGGTGCCGCGGTCACAACTGCATTCCCTGGAAAATGGGCAGCCTGGCTGGTCGCGTGACCGCAGCAATGTCAGCAGCCTGCTGGACTTCATCGACAAGCGCGACCCCTCCCGGCCGTTCTTTGCCTTCATGTTTTTCGAGTCGCCGCATGCGCGCTATTACTTCCCGCCCGAGAGCGTGATCCGCCGGCCCTATCGCGACGACATCAACTACGCGTCACTGAGCAAGAGCGAGCTGGCACAGGACATAGTTCCCATAAAAAACCGCTATATCAACGCCGTGCATCACCTCGACAGCCAGTTCGCCCGTGTTTTCGATTACCTGAAACAGCATGACATGCTGGACAACACCATCGTCGTGCTGGTGGGCGATCATGGCGAGGAATTCATGGAACATGGTTTCTGGGGTCACAATTCCACCTTTGTCGACCAGCAGATACGCACTCCGCTGGTGCTGTGGATTCCCGGCCGGAAGCCCCAGGTCGACAACGCCATGACCAGCCACATGGATATCGTGCCGACACTGATGCCGCTGTTAGGCGTGAAGAATCCGGAAGAAGACTATTCGGAGGGGCATAACCTGCTGGCAGATGCGACGCGGACCTACACCTATGTTTCGGATTGGAACCGCATCACTTATGTGGACGGCGAGGTCAAGATCACCGAGCCGGTCAGTATCAGCGGTCTCGCCAGCAACCGCGTTACCGCTGCCAACGACGAACCGGTGCCGATTCAGCAGGTAGCGGGCATCATGGAGCGCAAACAGCCGGCGTTGGCGCGGCTGGTGCAGGACGTCACGCGCTTTCTCGACAAGAGCAGACACTAAAGCTTGTAGCGGCTGAGCTTGTACCACAGCGAGCGCTCGCTGATTCCCAGCAGGCGGGCGGCCTTGCTCTTGTTGCCATTGCATTGCTCCAGGGCCCTGGCGATCATCCTGATTTCCAGGGCCTCGATGGCGGGCGGCAGGCTCAGGCTGGCCGGCTCGGTCTCTGCCAGTGCCGCAGACGTCGTCGCAGCTGATGCGCGGCCGGCGACCGTGCCGGTCAAGTCGGCAGGCAGGTGCTGCGCATCGATGGTTTTGCCGCCGCTGACGATGCACGCACGTTCCAGCACATTCTCCAGTTCCCGCACATTGCCGGGCCAGGTGTAGGACTGCAGGATGTCCAGCGCTTCGCTGTCGAGGGCGGCATTACGTTTTTTCAGAAAATGGGCGCACAGCAGGGGAATATCGCCGGTTCTTTCGCGTAGCGGCGGCAGATCGATACGGAACACATTGAGCCGGTAATACAGGTCTTCGCGCAGCTTGCCGTCCTGGATTGCCTGCATGGGGTTGAGGTTGGTCGCGGCAATGACGCGCAGATCGACCGGAATGGTCCGGTTGCCGCCCAGCCGCTCGATCACGCCTTCCTGCAGGGCGCGCAGCAGCTTGGCCTGCAGGTGGATCGGCATCTCGGTCACTTCATCGAGGAACAGCGTGCCGCCGTCGGCCAGCTCGAACTTGCCCGTGCGCTCCTTGACTGCACCGGTGAAAGCGCCGCGCTCGTGGCCGAACAGTTCGGATTCCAGCATTTCCGAAGGAATCGCCGCACAGTTCACGGCGACGAACAGTGCCTGGTTGCGCGGCGAATGCTGGTGGATGCCGTGGGCCACCAGTTCCTTGCCAGTGCCGGTTTCACCGACGATCAGCACGGTCGCCTTTTCCGGAGCCACCTGCGCCATGGCCTGCTTCACGCGTTGCATGGCCGGGCTTTCACCGATCAGCTGCGGGGCGCCGCGCTCGACTTCGCCGCGCAGGAACTGGTTCTCCATTCTGAGTCGGCTGACGGAAAAGGCGCGGTTGATGGCGACTTCCAGGGTTTCCAGATCGAACGGCCGCAGCAGATAATCGGACGCTCCCAATTTCATGGCCTCGACCGCCGTCTTGATTTCGCCCTGCGCGGTGATGATGATGACCGGGATCTCCATGCCTTCCTTGCGCATGGCTTCGAGCAGCTGCAGGCCGCCCATGCCTGGCATGTGCAGATCGCTCACCACCATGTCGGCGCCGTCCTTGCGTAGCGCGTCCAGCGCTTCACGGCCGTTATGCGCCAGGATGGGCTGGTAGCCGGCCTGGCGCAGGCTGATTTCCAGCAGGCGTCGCATGTTGGGTTCGTCGTCCACTGCCAGGATACGTTGCATTCGGGTATTCATTCGCTCATCGTTTCCGCTGCCGGCAGTTCGAGACGGAATTCCGCGCCGCCTATCCCGCTGCTGCCTACGCTGATATTGCCATGATGGGCCAACACGATCTGGCGCACAACCGCCAGGCCCAAGCCTATGCCGCCTTCACGCTGGGTGAAGAACGGGTCGAAAATCCTGTCGTACAGTTCCGGCGGAATGCCGGGACCGTTATCCGCAATGGTGGCCATCACGAGCTCGGGCGTGGACCACACACTGACCACGATGCGGCCCCCTTCCGGCAGCACCTGGATGGCGTTGAGCAGCAGGTTGAGCATCACCTGGGTGATCTGCTCCGCGTCACACCAGGCGATCGCCGGGCCGTTGATCTCGAAATTGAGCAGGATATGTTTCTTTTGTACCTGCGCCCGCAGCATGGCCGCTGTTTGCTGCACCAGCTCGGCGATATCGGTGGCCGAGAACTCCGGGGTACGCGGTCGGGCGGTGTCGATCAACGTGGAAACCAGCTTGTTGAGGCGCTCGGTTTCACTGATGATGAAGCCGCAGACCTCGCGCGCCTCGTCGCTCAGGTTGGGCTGGCGCAGCAGCAACTGGGCCGATGAGCGCAGGATGCCCAGCGGCGTGCGTACCTCATGGCTCATGGCCGCGGCCATTTCGCCGGCGACC
>DASTRT010000175.1:0-4066 GCA_035761085.1 Methylophilaceae bacterium | reverse complement strand
TCACTGGCAGCTCCGCCATGCTGTCCGAAGCCATCCATTCGACGGTGGACACCGGCAACGGTTTGCTGCTGCTGGTGGGCATGAAGCGCAGCGAGCGCCAGGGCGACATCAACCACCCGTTCGGCTATGGCAAGGAGCTCTACTTCTGGAGCCTGATCGTCGCCATCCTCATTTTCGGCATCGGTGGCGGCATCTCGGCTTACGAAGGGGTGATGCACATGCGCAATCCCGAACCGATGACCGACCCGATGTGGAACTACATCGTGCTCGCAGCGGCTTTCGTGTTTGAAGGCATCAGCTTCAGCATCGGCATTCACGCTGCCTGGCAGCAGAAGGGCAATCGCCCGCTGTGGCAATCACTGCACGTGAGCAAGGACCCAGGTACCTTTACCGTGGTGGCGGAAGACAGTGCCGCCCTGCTCGGCATCCTGATTGCGGCCGCCGGCATCTATGCCAGCCATCGGCTCAACATGCCCATCCTCGACGGCGCCGCCTCGCTGGCAATCGGCATATTGCTGGCCGGGGTGGCAATGGTGCTGATCTACGAAAGCCGCGGGCTGCTGATCGGCGAAGGCATAGACCGCAAGACGGCTGAAGCGATCCGTGCGCTCGCCACCGAGGATAACACCGTGCAGACGGCCGCCCCGCCGCTCAGCATGTATCTGGGGCCGGAAGACGTACTGCTGACCCTGGATGTGGAGTTCCGGCAGGATGCTTCCACCGACGAAATCTCGGCTGCCACGCGGCGCATCGAGCAGCAGATACGCGAGCGCTTCCCGCGCATCAAGCGCATCTATATCGAATCCAACCCCCGGGTGGCACGCGCCCAGACCAATCCGGCCTAACACCTCCCATCACAAACCCCCAGCGTGGGATGGCGAACAGCCTCTGCGTCTGGCAGGCTTTACATTGAACCCTTATTAGCCATGCTAAAGGAGTTCATATGATGAAAACCGTCATCGGCGCGTTTGAAATCAGGAGCGAGGCGCTGCAGGCCCAACAGAATCTGCTGGCTGCGGGCTACTCGGAAGCCTCCATGGAGATACACGGCACGGGCAATGCAAGCCCGCAGGATGAGATGCATAACGACAACCCCGGGTACATGCAAGCTCTGCGCAGCCTGTTCGCCTGGGACCTCGACGCCTATCGTGATGAAGACTACCTGGAACACTACACCGAGGCGGTACGCCGAGGGCACGTCCTGCTGTCGATCAATGTCGACGACAATGATGTCGAGCAGGTTTCCGACCTCATGAACGCCGCCGGCGCTCTGGATATCGATGAAAAGGTCGCACAATGGCGCGGCCAAGGTTACAAGGGAGGCAGGCAGGGCGAAGCCAGCGGCAGCGACCGCAGCCTGAATACCTGGGCCGGCTCGGACCCGACGACTGGCGCTGTCGCCGGCAATCAGGCCGACAGCGGTCTCGACCGCGTGACGACCGGCGGCAACGCCGGAGGTGCTACAGCAGCGGGCCGGCCCAGCACAAGCAGCAGCATGGGCGCTGGCGACATCAACAGCGATCTGGGTCAGGGCTCGGTTCCCGGCTACCAGGAACAGGGCGTGTCTGCGCCTCCCGGCGGCAGGCATCGTGTGCACGTGTTGCCGCACAGCAATCCGGCGAGCCGAAACGCCTGAGCCGGCTGCAGCCTACTCGCAGTTTTCCTTGAGAAAGCTGCGCATCTCGGCCATCAGGGCGTCCTTGCGGCCAGCATCCAGATAGTCACGCTGGCCGTCCTTCTCCTGGGCGATGCGGCCATGGTCTTCAAAGCCCTTGAGGCGCTCCTGCACCTTGCTGCATTGCGACTGCAGCTCGCCCGCCTGCTTCTGCGATTTCTGCTTCTCTTCTTCCCGGTTGAGGTGGCTGCCGTCCAGCTGGTTCCTGAGCTCCTGCAAACGCGTACCGGCTGCGGGATCGGCCGGAGGCGATGCAGGAAGATGAATGGGCTGGCCGTTGCCGACAGCCTTGTCGGAGTAGTGGACCTTGCCGTCGGCATCGGTCCATTTGTACACCTGAGCCTGGGCGGCCAGGCTGGACGCCGCCAGCAGGATGAGTAACGGCATGTTGCGCATGTGGCACCACCGCTGTTGTTGGTATGCCGGCAGTTTCGCACACCTGAGGCGCGGCGCAAGCGCAGCCGACGGGCGGTTTTACTCGGATATCAGCAGTTGGTTGGTGTCCGTCTTGAGGTAGAAATTGCCATTCTGGTCGATCTTCATGGCACGGATGCGGTAACCGGTCAGCACCGGCTCGGCATACACCAGCCGCGTGCCTTCCTTCTTGATGCGATACAGGGTGTGTGAGGCCATGCCGGCAACGAAGTAATCGTTATCCCAGTAGTCGTGCTTGCCGGTGCTGGCGTACTTGGCGATGGGTCCGATGCCGATGGAGGGCACAAACACCATGGCGGGCTTTTCATAGCCTTCATGGCTGTTGAATTTGTTGCCGTAATAGTTGCCCATGCCTTCGCGTTCGTAGATGGTGCCGTAACTCACCAGCGGCCAGCCGTAATTCTTGCCTTCCAGCACCAGGTTGATCTCGTCGCCGCCACGCGGGCCATGTTCGGTCAGCCACAGTTCCTTGGATTCGCGGTCGTACATGAGCCCGCCGGAGGGTGAACGGAAACCCATGGCGAAAGCGCGGGCGTTGAGGCGCTGCAAGTCGATCTTGATGACCTTGCCCAAGGAAGTGGTCTTGTCCTGCACGCGATCCGGCTTGGAAAAGTCGCCGATGCTGAGGTAGATGATCTTGTCGTTTTCGCCCAGCGCCAGCTTGCCACCGACCTGGTGCCCCAGCAGCGGCTCCTTGATCGCTGGCCGGCTCAGGTAGATCTCGCGTTTGAAGATGAGCTCCAGGTTGCTGGGGTCCAGCTCGAATTCGGAAACGGCAAGCCGCACACCGTTATTCTTGTCATCCCAAGTGGTGTAAGCGACGAACAGCGCGTTACCGACCAGCAGCGAATCCTTTACGCCGGACAGGTCCTTGCAGTAGACGACGTTGCGCGCGGCGCTCTCGTCCGTGGAATCTTCATAGCCGGGGAAATACTTGGTGAGCTGGGTCGCCGGCTTGATCTGCTTCAGCTCGTCCTTGTCCAGCTGCGTAAAGTACACGTCACCGCACTTGGTAATGAACAGATAGCGGTTGTTTTCCAGCCGCTCGAAAGGACCGGTCGGATACTTGTCCTCGAACGGCAGCGGATAGACCTTGAGATTCTGCGAGCCGAACACGGACGTAATGCGTACCGGCTCGGGGATGACAGGCACGGTGGGCACCAGATGGGGCGGAACGTGTTCGCTGGGGGTGGAATTGGTAACCGTTGCGGCATCCGCCGCCATGGCCGGGCTGCAGAGCAGGGCTATCAGCAATACCAGCGGCTTGAGAATTTGACGCATGGAGACACGCAGGAAAACAGGACGCGTGACTCTATCACGGCTGTGGGAAAAGTATCTGTCCGGCAACTCACACGGATGCTATCGGGCCGGGATGATGTTCGGCCAGGTTCGAGGGACGGTAATCCGGCAGCTTCTGCATGCGTTCGAACACGGAAGCGTGAATGCGAGCGCGAGGCGGCACAAAGCGCGGCCGGCCGCGGTGCAGTATCCAGCGTTTGGCGTAGCCCAGCGTCGGGTCCTTGATCTGGTTGGGCAGATATTCCGCCAGCCGCCACCAGCCGCTCAGTGAATTATGCATGGGTGCTGAGGCATCAGGAGCCGCCTGTTTGGACGTGGACTTGTTCGGCAGCAGGTCGCGTTTGCGTGCGGCATCGAAGCGCAGCCCGAAAGCCTGCGCCTCTTCCACCATCCACTTCAGGGTGATTTTCGACAGGCCCGCCTCCGCTTCCGGATAGCCACCGCCGATATCGCAATGCACTCCGGGGAACCACATCTGCAGTACATCCTGCCCCTTGGTCTCGCTGGGCCGCTCGCTCCACAGGTTCTGCACGAAATAGGCGCGGCGTTCATCGAGCGCAACGGCATGGCGTACGGCTTCGACAATTTTATTCTGCCGCGTGTACTGCAGGTGCTGCGGGCTCCAGGCCCAGCCGATGGAACTCACCGTATCCCACA
>DASTRT010000174.1:0-2245 GCA_035761085.1 Methylophilaceae bacterium | reverse complement strand
GTGCTGGTCGTGCTGGACGAAGCCTATGATGAATATCTGTCCGACGCCAACAAGTCGGAAAGCGTGAAATGGCTGGGTGACTTCAGCAATCTCATCATTTCGCGAACCTTCTCCAAGGCTTATGGCCTTGCGGGTTTGCGCATTGGCTTCGGCATGGCGAATGCAGCCATCACGGACATCATGAATCGCGTGCGTCAGCCGTTCAACGTCAATAGCGTGGCGCAAGCCGCTGCAGTAGCTTCTCTGCAGGATGAAGCATTCCTTGCCCGCAGCTACGCGCTGAATCAGGCCGGCATGAAGCAGATTACCGAGGGACTGCAGCGCCTGGGGCTGGATTACATTCCCTCGCATGGCAATTTCGTGAGTTTCCGCATCAAGGATGCCGCCGATGCTTACCAGCAGCTGCTCCGGGGCGGCGTAATTGTGCGGCCGATTGCCAATTACGGCATGCCGGATTACTTGCGTGTCAGCATCGGGCTGTTTGATGAAAATGCACGTTTCCTGCAAGTGCTGGAAGATATTTTGAAGAACCGGAATGACTGAATACGAAAAACTCGCGACGGATGACGTCCGCATACTCGAAATCAAGGAGCTGATTCTGCCGTCAGAGCTGCTCGCGCGCCTGAAGGAGAGCGCCGCGACCACGCAGAACATCCTGGAGACACGTGCCGCCATTCACCGCATCCTGCACGACCAGGATGACCGTTTGCTGGTCATCATCGGGCCGTGCTCCATCCATGATACGGAAGCGGGTCTGGAATACGCGCGCCGCCTGCTTGAGCTGCGCAAGAAACTGTCTTCCGACCTGCTGATCGTGATGCGCGTCTATTTCGAAAAGCCACGCACTACCGTGGGCTGGAAGGGCCTGATCAACGATCCGCATCTCGATGGCAGCTACGATATCAACGTCGGGCTGGAAAAAGCCCGCAAATTCCTGCTGGATGTGAATGAGCTGGGCGTGCCTGCCGGCATGGAGTTCCTTGACACCATCACGCCGCAATACACCGCTGACCTCGTAAGCTGGGGCGCCATCGGTGCCCGTACCACGGAATCGCAGATTCACCGCGAGCTGGCTTCCGGCCTCTCGTGCCCGGTGGGCTTCAAGAATGGCACTGACGGCAGCGTGCGCGTCGCAGTGGATGCCATCAAGACGGCTTCCACCCCGCACCATTTTCTTTCCGTCACCAAGGAAGGCACTTCCGCCATCATCTCGACCACCGGCAACGAGGATTGCCACGTCATCCTGCGCGGCGGCAAATCGCCCAATTATGACAAGGCCAGCGTAGATGCGGCCTGTAAGACCCTGTCTGCCCAAGGCCTGGCGCCCATGATCATGATCGACTGCAGCCATGGCAACAGCAGCAAGCAATTCCAGCGGCAGAAGGATGTGGCAGCAGACGTCGCTAGCCAGGTTTCCGATGGCGACAGCCGCATCATAGGCGTGATGGTGGAATCCCACCTCAAGGAAGGCCGCCAGGAGCAGGTTACCGGCCAGCCGCTTGAATACGGCAAATCCATTACGGATGCCTGCCTAGGCTGGGATGACAGCGTGGAATTGCTGGAATCCCTGGCGGCAGCGGTGCGAGCTCGCCGGCTAAAGCACGCGGGTAAGGCAGTCAACAGCTGATAATCAGTCTTGGCTAATGATATTACGTAGCCAAGATTGGTTATTTTCCCGCTGTTGCAGACCATCAACCATAAGCACAATGGTCCACGTCGTAGCGCTCATGCCTCGACACCATTTAATCAACCATTAGGAGATTACTATGTGGACCAAGCCAGAAGTTACCGAAATGCGTTTCGGTTTTGAAGTTACCATGTACGTTTGCAACCGCTAAGGTGCAATGGCCGGGCTGTCTGACAGCCCGGTGTACTTGGTTGATCGTAGGGTGACTTACAGGGATTTCCCGGTTTGCACCCTATAATTTTTTGAGCAAAAGGTTTTTCATGCATATACATGTTTTGGGCGCAGGCGCCGGCGGCGGTTTCCCGCAGTGGAACTGCAATTGCCAGAATTGCGATGGCTTGCGCAAGGGCACGATCAAGGCAACGAGACGCACGCAATCCTCCATCTGCGTAAGCGGTGACGGTGTGAACTGGGTGCTGTTTAACGCATCCCCTGACGTGCTGCAGCAGATCCAGGAATTCGGTCCCCTGCAGCCAGGCCGTGCCATCCGCGATAGCGGCATCGTCGGCATCGTGCTTATCGACGCCCAGATCGACCATACCACCGGTCTGCTGATGT
>DASTRT010000173.1:0-9435 GCA_035761085.1 Methylophilaceae bacterium | reverse complement strand
CACCGCCACCGAGCGCGATTAATGTTGTACGCCGCTCGCAGCGGTGCCGCAGGAGTGCGTCGTAGATAAGGTTCAGCGTTTCAGCATTCTTGTACTGCTCGCCATCCGGCAACACGATAGGAACCACCGATACATCGGAGTTTTCCAGGGTCTGCACAAGAGTCTGCAAGTACAAGGGGGCAACAGTAGAATTGGTAACAATAGCTACCTGCTTACGTACCAGGTGCGGCAATAGAAGATCGACCTGGCTCAGGAGGTTGCGACCGATATGAATGGGATAGGAACGGCTTCCCAGCTCAACGTGGAGTGTTTGCATCAAGGGTTGCATGTGCTACCAGTTTTTCAATTTGATGGACGATTGAATTGACCGAATCACCTTCGGTTTCTATGGTAATTGTCGCCACTTCAGAATATAGCGGATCGCGTTCGGCAAAGAGCTGCTTGAGTTTCTCGTAAGGATTCTCGCCTTGCAGCAAGGGTCTGTTCTTGTCATTCCGCGTTCTTTGCCACAACTCGCGAACATTCGCGCGAAGGTAAATCACCAGGCCATGGCGCTTCAGATTCTCCCGGTTTGCCGGAGCGAGCACTGCACCGCCCCCAGTCGCGAGCACAACATTCTGCTTCTTCACCAGATCCTCAAGCACTGCTGCTTCGCGTTTTCGGAAACCCGCTTCGCCCTCCACTTCGAAAATCAGGGGGATATTGACGCCTGTACGACGTTCAATTTCATGATCCGTATCGTAAAAGGATTTATGAAGATGCTTGGCGAGCAGACGGCCAATGGTGGTTTTACCGGCCCCCATCAACCCGACGAGGTAAATGTTATCCACCATAAAAAATGCCCGTCACTTGCATGACGGGCATTTTAAGATAAAGCCGCAGATATGTCAGATTTTGCTAACGAATGGCAAGGTTCTCGTCCATTACTTTGGGGGTAATGAAGATTAGCAGCTCGGTTTTGTCGTTCTGCTTGATCCGGCGCTTAAACAGATTTCCCACTACCGGCAGATCGCCGAACAGAGGTACCTTGTCCACATCGTTACGCTCAGTTTGCTCGTAAATACCACCAAGTACGGCGGTTTCGCCGTTATCTACCAGAACTTGTGTTTGCACACGCTGAGTGTCGATAGAGGGAATACCGGAGAATACCTGGCCCACACGATCCTTCTTGACCTCCAGATCCATGATGATTTTCTGGTCTGGGGTAATTTGGGGTGTTACCTCCAGACTTAAAGAAGCCTTTTTGAAGGAGACACTGGTAGCGCCACTGCTGGTCGCCTGCTGGTAAGGAATCTCCGTGCCTTGCTCGATGATTGCCTTTTGCTGATTAGCGGTAGTGACACGTGGGCTGGAAACTACCTTGCCACGCTTGTCTGTCTCGAGGGCGGAAAGTTCCAAATTCAGCAAAAATCCCGCAGGCAATCGGAATAGAGTAAAAGCCAAACTACCAAAAGCGCCAGTAACAGGAAGATTGGCATTCAAATCAGGCTCACCATCTGAGCTCAAACTCAGCAATGAATCACCGCCTGTACTAGTCATCTGGGTGCCTGTGTGAGTACCCATCGTCAAGGTACCTCCCGAGGCTTGCGTAAACTTATTTCCTATTGTCCCACCAAGCGCAGTCACACTTTGACCAGGAGTTCCGCGTTGCGCAACACCGAATCGCGCTCCCAAGCTTTTCCCGAAACGCTCATCGGCAATGACTAGTCGCGACTCAATCATTACTTGTCTAACTGGAATATCAATCTTGTTTATGATCTGCTGGACATCCTCCAAATGTTTGGCGGTGTCCTGTACAAAGACCGTATTCGTTCTCACATCCACAACGGCACTGCCACGTTTTGAAAGAATTTTCTGTTTGGGATCGCTGATCAGATTCTTGAGGGCGTCAGCCTTCTGGTACTTCAAGGTAAAGACTTCCGTACGCATTGGCTCAAGATCCTCAATCTGCTGGCTGGCTTCCAGTAGCAGCTTCTCCTTCGCGGCTACTTCTTCCGACGGCGCAACCCAGATTACGTTACCTGTTTTACGCATACTCAGGCCTTTAGCTTGCATGATGATGTCTAGGGCCTGGTCCCAAGGCACGTCCTTCAAACGTAAGGTCAAATTACCGGTAACTGTATCGCTGGTGATAATGTTGAAGCCGGTAAAGTCTGCAATCACCTGCAAGACAGAGCGTACGTCGATGTTTTGGAAATTCAACGATAGCTTTTCACCCGCATAGCCTGTTTTGGAACCTTGCACCAATTTATTCGGGTCTTGCACCACAGGCTTCACATCAAGAATAAAGCGCTTGTCCGTCTGATAGGCCGACTGCTCCCAGTCTCCCTGAGGCTCAACCACCATGCGGGTATTCTTTCCTTGCTGCATCGTATCTACATACAGTACCGGAGTATTGAAATTGATGACGTTAAGTCGACGCTGGAGATTGGCAGGCAGGCTGGTATTAACGAAATCGACTACGATCTTCTTGCCTTGCTGCTTAATGTCTATTCCTGCCGCCTGATCAGAGAGGTCGACCATAATTCGGCCCTCCCCATTCTTGCCACGCATGAAGTCCACATTTGTTACTGCATGCGATTGATCGCCTGCTTTAGCTTCTGAGAATTTGGTCACCGTCGCATCCCCAACTTGGGCATCGACGAGACCGGCTTGCAAGACGACAGTAGTCTCATTTCCGCTGATAGTCGTGTTATAGGCCACACCTTTGGAAAGGTTCAGAACCATACGCGTCCGCTCCTTCGCCTGAGCGATACTCACACTCTTGAGCGGACCTTGTTCCACACTCAAGTTGTTTTTGTTCAATCCATTTCCGGTATTCGGAAAATCCAGTGCAATCCGTGGCGGATTATTCAATGTAAAACTGGGTGGTGGATTTTGGATAGGTTGAGAGGTTTGTATCTTGATAGCTACCCGCCCTCCCGGAAGGCTAGAGAAATCCACCTTTTCAATCTTATTCGACAGATTGCTCTGCTCTTCAGCCTGAGCCAACGCCACAAAAGCCAAAAGCAAAATGAACATTAAAAAGTTTTTGATTTTCATGATCCCACCCCTATTCCTGCAACGCGATGCTGGAAGTCTGCTCTGTCCAATCGCCGGATGCACCGTCCTGGACAATCTCCTTAAGCACAACTTCGCTCTCATTTATTTCGGTTACGATACCGAAGTTCTGTCCCATATAGTTTCCAATAGTGACTTGCTGAACACTGTTATCCGGCGTTTTGATCAAGGCATACTTCAAATTTTGCTTGGACAATGACCCCACATACTTCAAGCTCTCCAAAGGATAGGCCTCTAAAGGTTCTTTAGGCCGGTTAAAATCTGGTTGTATGCCTGAGGTTTTCGACGACTGGGCCTTACGGGGTTTAAACGGATCATGCAGCTCTCCATCCGCATTATATTCAAGCGGCACATACGGCTTTACCTCGGGCAATGGGTCAATTTTGGCTCGCATATCCTTGCCCGCATCCTGCATGAACTTATCAAGGTCATCCCCCTGATTGCTGCTACAAGCGATCAGCGCAAGGGGCAACCAAATCCAGATGTATGATTTAGTATTCATGATTAAAGGCCCAACTACTTCCGTTTGCCTTTTTTATTGTTTTTGTTGTCGTCGGCTGCAGTCTCACTTGCGTCGAGGTAACGATATGTCTTTGCGGTGGCCTCCATAACCAGCATATCCCCTTTGTCATCCTTACCTTTGGCTTCCTTATTAGCGCTGGTAATCGAAATGTCATTCAGAGTAACAATACGTGACAGCTTTGCTACGTCAGTGGCAAAGGCTCCAAGGTTATGGTAGGCCCCTACCACTTTGATAGAGATAGGCAGCACGGCATAAAAGTCTGCACGGTTTTCCTGGCCGGGTTTGAATAGTTCGAATTCCAGACCGCGCTCCAGGCCAGCTTGGTTGATGTCCGTCAGCAATCCATCCATCTGCGACTTGTCCGGCAATTGCTTGAGCAGGGCACCAAACGTCTTTTCAATATCTACCATTTGCTGCTTATAGGCATCCAAATTCACTGCCTGTCTTTTTTTGGTCAAAAATACATCCCGCAGCTGCGTCTCCTTTGCCTTAGCCTGATCCAGCTCCTCCAATGAAGGCTTCCACAAGAACCAATATCCGGCACCACTCAGCACCACGAATGCCACAACCAGCATTACACCTTTTACAGCCCAAGGCAGGCTTCCGGTGTTATTAAAATCAATATTATTAAAATCCTCTAACTTCATTTCTTGGATTTTCCTGGTGGTTGAGCAGCTTCTTCCGTTTTCAGCTTCTTGAGGTTCACCGTCAAGGTGAAGTTATTTACTCTCGCGTTATTCACGGTCGCGGCCTTAATTTCAATGAGTCTTGGGGATTCCAGCCATGCAGATGTGGACAGGTTCCGCACCAAAGTAGCCACTCGCGCATTGGTATCAGCAACCCCTTCCAAAGTAATGGTTTTGTCTTTCTGCTTGATGGACTTCAGATACATGCCCTCCGGAAGCTGACGTGTGATCTCATCCAGCACGACTACAGCCTGGCTGCGGTCACTCTGCAGATTCTCTACCACCTGCTTACGCTCAAGAACGCTATTGATCTGGTTTTTGAGATCCTTGATTTCGGCGATTTCTTTGTCCAGCTTGGCATTGGCCGCTTCCAAACGGCTATTTCTGCTGGCCTGAGAATCAATCTGAGAACTAATATAGCCTTGGCCCATGAACACCAAAGCAGCAGCTGCAATAGCCGTAGCAGCCAACATGAGATTGAACTGGCGCTGACGCTCAGCCCGCTTGATCTGCCTGTGAGGCAGCAGGTTGACGCGCACCATGTTAGTCAAATCTCCGCATTGCCAATCCGCATGCAATCATCAGGGATGGCGCATCGGATAGAATATGCTGCTGCTTGATCCGGGGGTTGATTAACATACCGCTGAATGGGTTGGCTACCAGTGTGTTGACTTGCGTGCGGTCCTGCACCATGGCCTCTACTCGGGGAATTGCCGCGCAACCCCCAGCGAGCACGATATGATCCACACGATTGTATTGAGTCGAGCTAGTGAAGAATTGCAATGCGCGTGCCACTTCCAAAGCCAGTGACTGCATGAACGGCTGCAGGACTTCCATCTCATAGCTATCCGGCAATCCGCCTTTGCGTTTGGCTATCTCCGCCTCTTCCGGCGAAAGACCGAACCTGCGCTGGATTTCCTGCGTCAGTTGTACGCCGCCGAAGGTTTGTTCGCGAATATATACAGACTGGTTGTCATGCAGCACGTTGATATGCATCATGGAACCGCCAATATCGACGATCATCACGGTCTGGTCTTTGCCGCCGTTTGGCAGCTGGGATGCAATCAGGCTGTACGCAGCTTCGGTCGCGTAGGTTTCCACGTCCATGATCTCGACCTTGAGGCCCGCACCTTCGGCCGCAGCCACCCGGTCTTCGATCTTTTCCTTGCGCGATGCGGCAATAAGCACTTCCACTTCTTCAGGATTACTGGGAGCAGGGCCAACCACCTGAAAATCGATGTTGACCTCATCCAGAGAAAAAGGGATGTACTGATTGGCTTCGGACTCGACCTGCAGTTCCATATCCTCTTCACGCAAGCCAGCCGTCATCAGTACTTTCTTGCTGATCACTGCAGCCGCGGGCAAGGCCAGAGCAAGGCGCTTCTCGCGTGTGCCAAGCATTTTCCAGGCGCGCTTGATGCCATCTGCGACCAGATCGAGACCCGCAATATTGCCGTCAACGACCGCATCCTTGGGGAGCGGGGCAATGGCATAGCTCTCGAGGCGATATGCACCCTTCCCACCCTCCGCCAATTCCACCATTTTTACCGACGTGGAGCTAATGTCTACTCCAATCAAAGGTGGTGTGCGTTCTTTAAAAAAGTCGAATTTCAAAATCGAAATTCCCTTTCTGATTGATTATTTACACACAATACTAATAATTTACGTTAAATGCTAGCAACAACTATAAAAGGTGTAAAGCAAATTTATTTTTCATAATCACTCAAGCAATTTATAATGCGTCATCGTAAATCATTGGTCCAAGACGCATGTTTTTCTGGAAATGGCTCCGGTCCCTGTTCTTGATAGCGGTCACGCTCGGGCTGGTCTCAGCCGCACTTTTCACCTTAGCCGCCGCACTGATCTACCCCACGCTACCATCCCTTGACGCCCTTACCGACTATCGTCCCAAAGTCCCGCTGCGAGTCTACTCGGAGGATGGTTCGCTGATAGGCGAATTTGGCGAAGAGCGTCGAGCTGTCGTCAACATTGAAAACGTACCCGACATCATGAAGCACGCCATCCTTGCCGCAGAGGATGAGCGCTTTTACAGCCATGGCGGTGTCGACACCCTGGGCGTTCTGCGCGCTGCGATCGCCAATCTGAGTGCAGGCGGATATAAGGAAGGTGCCAGCACCATTACGATGCAGGTTGCACGCAATTTCTTCCTGTCACGTGAAAAAACCGCCACCCGCAAGCTCAGCGAAGCGTTGTTGGCAATCAAGATCGAGCACAGCCTGACCAAGGACCAGATCCTCGAGCTCTACATCAACCAGATCTACCTGGGCCAGCGAGCCTATGGCTTCGCTGCTGCATCCCAGGTTTACTACGGCAAGCCGCTGGACAAACTGACCGTGGCAGAGGCGGCGATGCTGGCAGGGTTGCCCAAGGCACCTTCCCGGTATAACCCGTTCGCCAATCCCAAGCGGGCAGCCATGCGCCAGCATTATGTGCTGGGCCGGATGAAGGAGCTTAACTACATCACGCCGGAGCAGTATGAGGTAGCGCTGAAGCAGCCGCAGCGGCTCAAGAGACAGCAGCAAATACGTGAACTTCAGGCCGACTATGTCGCCGAAATTGCGCGGCAGGTGATGTATGAACATTACAAGGATGACACGTACAACACCGGTCTCAAGGTTTACACAACCATACGCAAGAGCAATCAGGACGCGGCAAACAGCGCGGTACTCCAGGGTATCCTGCATTACGACTGGCGACACGGCTACCGCGGTCCGGAGAAAATCCTCAAGCCGGAGCACGGCAAGGAGCTGGACGCAGCCACAATTGATGATGCGCTTGACGAAATGCCGGACTACAACGGCTTGCTGCCAGCTGTGATCACTGAAATCGACCCCAAGATGGTCAAGGTACGTGCCAAGAACGGGCAGCAGATCGAAGTCACTGGCGATGGGCTGTCGCTCGTACAAAAAACCCTCAAGGAGAAAAAGCCCGAAAAGCGCAAGCTCAAAGTTGGAGCGGTGGTACGTATCCTGCGCATGGAAGACTATTGGAAGATCGTGCAACTGCCGCAGGTGGAAGCTGCCTTTATCGCCGTCGATCCGGCAAATGGGGCGGTACGGGCGCTGGTTGGCGGCTTCGATTTCAACCGCAACAAGTTCAATCACGTTACCCAGGCATGGCGCCAGCCAGGCTCCAGCTTCAAGCCCTTCATCTATTCGGCAGCGCTGGAAAAAGGCTTTACCCCGGCAAGCATTATCGAGGATGAGCCCATCACGATTTCTGCAGCCGAAACCGGCAGCGGACAGGATTGGGAGCCGCACAATTTCGACGGAAAATATGATGGTCCCATCCGTTTGCGGGTCGCTCTCACCAAGTCCAAAAACATGGTGTCGATCCGCCTGCTGCAATCCATCGGCATCAGCTATGCCAGGGATTACATCACGCGCTTCGGCTTTTCACCCAAGGATCATCCACCCTACTTGCCCATGGCTCTGGGAGCAGGTTCCGTAACCCCATGGCAGATGTCTGGCGCCTATTCCGTATTTGCCAACACCGGCTATCGCGTAAGGCCCTATATCATCAGCAAGATCGTCGATGGCAACGGCAAGGTAGTCATGCAGGCCAAGCCGGACCATGCCGGCGACGAATCGGCACGCGTCATCGACAAGCGTAACGCTTTCATCATGACCTCCATGCTGCAGGACGTAGCCCATATCGGCACGGCTGCACATGCCCGAGAACTGGGACGTTCGGATATCGCTGGCAAAACCGGCACCACCAACAATCATGTAGATGCATGGTTTGCGGGCTTCAATCCTAAACAGGTCGGCATCGCCTGGATGGGCTACGACCAGCCACGCACCCTGGGTGGCAGCGAAACTGGCGGCAGGGCGGCCTTGCCCATCTGGATGGATTACATGGCAGTCGCCCTCAAAGGCGTTCCCGATGTTCCCTATGAAGTACCTGATGGCGTGGTTTCCATCAAGATCGACCCACTTACAGGCACTCGTGCAGAAGCCGATGGTAGCGGCATCTACGAGTACTTCTACAAGGAGTATCCGCCACCTGAACTCGAACAGACGTTCGAGCCTGTACCCGGATTTCCTGAATCCGTGATTCCCGGCATGCAGGCACCAGCTCCAGGTACGCCGTCTCCAGTCCCGGGTTCGCCGACTGCGCCATCCGCACCCGCGCAGCGTCCGGCAGAACCGGCAAAGCCGAAACCTTTCACGCCCTTCCCTGGTCACTCCAGCAGCACGCCCGCTGATGAAGGACAGTTGTTCTAAACCAATGGAGCAATCCAGGCATGGCAAAGGAAAGCGGTAACCGCCAATACCACTTGCGGCAGCTGATTGCACAACAAGCAGCCCGCATGATGGCCGAGGAAGGCATTTCCGACTACGCCCATGCCAAACGCAAGGCGGGACGCCAGCTGGGAGTGCCCGATGCCAATTGCTTCCCCAGCAATGCCGAAATCGAAGAAGAAATCCGGCTGCATCACCAGATCTATCACCAGGAAGACCAGCCGGTAAATCTGCGCCAGCTTCGCCAGGACGCGCTCGTCGTCATGCGGCTATTGGAAAAATTCAATCCGCATCTGACCGGACCTGTGCTGGATGGCACGGCTGGACGCTATGCCGAAACCGATATCCAGCTCTTTGCTGACAGCCTCAAGGATGTCGAGATCTTTCTGCTCAATAACCAGATTCCCTACAGCATGCAGGAAAAGAGCTACCGGATTGCCAACGACAAACGCAATCAGGAAAAAAGCGGCGAGCGCAAGAAGGTGCCGGTGTTCGTGCTGGAAGGGCCGAATGGTGTGATCAAGCTAAGTGTGTTCACGCCGGATGACATGCGCATCTCGATCAAGAATCCGGCCAACGGCGGCAATACCGCACGCGCCAATGCCGAGAGCCTGCAGGCCCTGCTGGATACTACCGGAGATGCGTTGTAACTACTCTTGCAACCAGCGCGCGGCATCCAAGGCGAAGTAGGTCAGTACGCCATCAGCCCCGGCGCGCTTGAAACTCAGCAACGCTTCTAGCACGCACGCCCGCTCATCCAGCCAGCCGTTCTGAATTGCAGCCTTGAGCATGGCATACTCCCCGCTGACCTGATAGGCGAACGTGGGAATACCGAACTCCTGCTTCACTCGACGAACGATGTCGAGATAGGGCAGGCCCGGCTTGACCATGAACATGTCGG
>DASTRT010000172.1:0-3764 GCA_035761085.1 Methylophilaceae bacterium | reverse complement strand
CCAATGTCTCGATATTGGCTGAGGCGGCAATGAAGTTGTTTTCCATCATCAGCAGAGTGTAGATCGCTTCATTCACACCAGCCGCACCCAGCGCATGGCCGGAGAGTGACTTGGTAGAGGCGATGGCCGGAATCTTGCCGTGCTTGCCGCCGCCAAACACTTCACGAATAGCTTCCAGCTCCTTGGTATCACCAACTGGTGTACTCGTGCCGTGCGTGTTGATGTAGTCGATATCGCCCTCGACGCCTTGCAGCGCGAGCTCCATGCAGCGCACGGCGCCCTCGCCGCTCGGGGCCACCATGTCGTAACCATCGGAGGTGGCGCCGTAGCCCACCACTTCTGCATAAATCTTTGCGCCGCGCTTTTTGGCGTGTTCGTATTCTTCCAGCACCACTATCCCACCGCCGCCAGCAATGACGAAGCCGTCGCGGTTGGCGTCATAGGTGCGGGAAGCTTTCTCGGGCGTATCGTTGTACTTGCTAGAGAGCGCGCCCATGGCGTCGAACAGGTAGGACATGGTCCAATGCTCTTCCTCGGCGCCGCCGGCGAAAATAATGTCCTGCTTACCCATCTGGATCTGCTCGACGCCGTTGCCGATGCAGTGTGCGCTGGTGGAACAGGCGGAGCTGATGGCGTAATTGATACCCTTGATCTTCGCGCCTGTCGCCAGGCATGCTACAACGCCGCTGGACATGGTCTTGGTGACCATATAGGGGCCGACGCGGCGAATGCCCTTTTCGCGCAGGGTATCGGTGCCTTCCAGCATGCTTTGCGTTGAAGTGCCGCCGGCGCCGACGATGAGGCCGGTGCGGATATTGGAAACCAGGTCTTCCGGCAGGTTGGCATCGGCAATCGCTTCCTGCATGGCAATCCATGCATAGGCGTGGCCGTTGGCCATGAAACGCAGCAGCTTGCGGTCGATCAGCGCTTCGATGTCCAGGTTACGCACTGAGCCGGCGACCTGCGAACGCAGGCCATGCTCTGCGTACTCCGGTTGATAGGTGATGCCCGAACGGCCTGCACGCAGGCTATCCAGGACTTCCGTCTTGTTGTTGCCAAGGCTGGAGACGATCCCCATGCCGGTAACTACCACACGACGCATTATCGTGTTCTCCCCAATACTTGAAAAAACCCGAGTATTTTAGCTATCACTCTTAGAAGTTATCTGTGCGGGTAAACAACCCAACACGCAAATCATTCGCTACATAGATTTCGCGGCCATCCAGTTCCAGGCGCGCATCGGCGATACCCATGACCAGCTTGCGCATGATGACACGCTTGAGGTCCACATAATAGGTCACCTTTTTGCCGGTTGGCAGCACCTGCCCGCTGAACTTGACCTCGCCCGCTCCCAGGGCTCGACCACGTCCGGGGCCGCCCATCCAGCCGAGGTAGAAGCCCACCAGCTGCCACATGGCATCCAGGCCGAGGCAGCCCGGCATGACCGGATCGCCCTCGAAGTGGCACTTGAAGAACCACAGGTCTGGATGGATATCCAGTTCGGCGACGATCTGGCCGGAATCATACTTGCCACCATTTTCCGTGATGGAAACGATACGGTCAAACATGAGCATGGGGGGTAACGGCAGCTGGGCATTGCCCGGGCCGAACATCTCGCCGCGGCCGCAGGCAAGCAATTCCTCGTAGGTGAAGCTGTTTTGTTTGGACATTATTCTGGAGGTTGAAATAAAGGCGCTATTTTCGCTGGAAACGACACCAAGCGAAAGCCCTGCGGCAGGGTTTTTCCCCAGGAATTCAAAAGCAAGATACGGAGTGCAGGTGGTATTCAATCCGGGTAAATTGACGGCATGGGTACCGAGGCAACAGACATGGTGGGTAGATCGTCAGATGACCAGCAAGCTCGCTGGGCAGCGGTGGCATCGCGTGACAGGAGCGCCGATGGCAAGTTTTACTATTCGGTAAAAACCACTGGCATCTATTGCCGCCCCTCCTGCCCGGCTCGCACACCCAGACGGGAGAACGTGCAGTTCCATGAATCGGCGGCAGCGGCGGAACAAGCCGGCTTCCGCCCCTGCAAGCGCTGCCGGCCTGAATCCGGCGTGACACAGAGGCACGCCGCAATCATAGCCGCCGCCTGCAGGTTTATCGAACAGGCAGAAAAGCCGCCGACGCTGGTTGAGTTGTCCGAGTATACGGGGTTGAGCCCATCGCATTTGCAGCGATTATTCAAGGCGTTGACTGGACTGTCTCCCAAGGAGTATGGGGTCGCCCAGCGGGCAAACCGCATGCGGCAACACCTTCCTCAAAGCAGGACGGTCACTGAGGCGATTAACGAAGCTGGTTACGGCTCCGGCAGCCGGTTTTACGAATCTTCCAATCAGTGGCTGGGAATGACGCCGACGCGCTATCGGTCAGGCGGCGCAGGCACTACGATCCGTTTTGCGCTCGGGCAATGCTCGCTGGGTGCGATCCTGGTCGCCAGCAGCGAGGTCGGCATCTGCAGCATCCTGCTCGGGGATGATGCTGAGAATCTGGTCAGGGATTTACAGGACAGGTTTCCCCAGGCCGATCTCATCGGTGACGATCAGGAGTACGAAAAAGTCGTGGCCAGGGTTGTGGGCTTCATGGAAGCGCCGCAGCTCGGCCTCGACCTGCCGCTCGATATTCGCGGTACGGCGTTCCAGCATCGCGTGTGGCAGGCCCTGATTAAAATCCCGCCCGGCACAACCGCCACCTATGCAGAAATTGCGCGCAGCCTCGGCATGCCGAATGCGGCAAGGGCGGTGGCTAGCGCCTGCGCCGCCAATCCACTGGCTGTCGCCATCCCCTGTCACCGCGTGATTCGTCGTGATGGAAACCTTTCCGGCTATCGCTGGGGCGTAGACCGCAAACGCCTGCTGCTTGAGCGCGAAGCCGGTTAAAAAGCCTGAATCCAGCGCTTTTTCAGCGGGGGTATACAGATCTGTTTACACCTTGTCGCAATATCGTTACTATCCGGTTTCGCGTTATCAAAACAACCCTTATAACTCCAAGCTAGCAAGCTTCAAGTACAGGACAAGTCAATGAGCGACCGTCAACTGGCCGACTGGCGCGATCATGCGCTGAAACTCGAAACTGAAATCAACAAGGTAGTGGTAGGGCAAAAAACGCCTATCCGCCTGATTACCACAGCCATTTTCGCGCGCGGCCACGTGCTGCTGGAAGGTGACGTCGGCGTCGGCAAGACCACGCTACTGCGCGCTTTTACGCGAGGCATCGGCGGCGGCTACCAGCGTATCGAAGGCACCATCGACCTGATGCCGAACGACCTGGTGTACCACACCTATCTGGGCGAGGACGGCAAGCCGCACGTGAGCCCCGGCCCGCTGCTCATGTCAGGCGAGAACCTGTCGGTATTCTTCTTCAACGAAATCAACCGCGCACGTCCGCAAGTGCACTCGCTGCTGCTGCGCGTGATGGCGGAACGCACGCTGACCGCATTCAACGCCGAGCACCACTTCCCGCACATGCTGGTGTTCGCCGACCGCAACCAGGTGGAAAAGGAAGAAACCTTCGAAATCCCCTCCGCCGCGCGCGACCGCTTCATGATGGAAATCCCCATTGTCGTGCCGAGCGACCCCGAAATCATGGAATCGCTGGTGTTCGATACACGCTTCCATGACGTGGATGCGCTGGTGAATACCGTGGACGCCGATATCCTGCAGTGCGACCAGCTCAACGCTTTCTCCAAGGTCATTCAATCCAGCATCGACGCTAGCCCCACGCTGCGCCGCTATGCGCTGGATCTGTGGCGCGCCACCAAG
>DASTRT010000171.1:0-3025 GCA_035761085.1 Methylophilaceae bacterium | reverse complement strand
GTACGGAGGCACAGGACTGGGCCTCCATGCTGCTGCGCATGTATTTGCGCTATTGCGAGCGGCGCGATTTCAAGGTGGAAGTGCTGGAAGAGTCCGAAGGCGATGTTGCCGGCATCAAGAGTGCGTCACTGAAAGTAAGCGGCGACTATGCCTTCGGTTTCCTGCGTACTGAAACCGGCGTGCACCGCCTGGTGCGCAAATCGCCGTTCGATTCTGGCAACCGCCGCCATACGTCGTTTGCCAGCGTGTTCGTCTACCCAGAAGTCGACGAATCCATCGAGGTGGAAATCAATCCGGCCGACCTGCGCATCGACACCTATCGCGCTTCCGGTGCCGGCGGCCAGCACATCAACAAGACCGATTCTGCCGTGCGCATCACGCATATTCCGACCAATACCGTGGTGCAGTGCCAGAACGACCGCTCGCAGCATCGCAACAAGGCTGAAGCCATGGCCATGCTGAAGGCGCAGTTGTATGCGCTGGAACTGCGCAAGCGCAACGAGGAAAAGCAGGCCATGGAAGACGCCAAGACCGATATCGGCTGGGGCCACCAGATCCGCTCCTATGTATTGGACCAGTCGCGCATCAAGGATCTGCGTACCAATGTGGAAATCGGCAATACCCAAGGCGTACTCGACGGCGACTTGGACCCCTTCATAACAGCAAGCTTGAAACAGGGAGTGTAGTGGTGAGTGAAACAAACAAGCCGGTTGCCAATCCGGCCGAGGAAAAGCCGGCAGACGAAAGCCACGTGATCGCCGAGCGCCGCGAAAAACTCAAGGCGATTCGTGCGCAGGGCGTCGCCTTCCCCAACGATTTCAGGCCCCAGCATTACGCCAACGAACTTAAGCGCCAGTACGACTCGCTGGATGCCGAAGTTTTGGAGACGCAAGCGGTACAGACCGCAGTCGCCGGCCGCATGATGCTGAAGCGCGTCATGGGCAAGGCCAGTTTCGCCACCATCCAGGACAAGAGCGGCCGCATTCAGCTGTTTATCGCCCGAGACAATTTGGGCGAAGACGTTTATGACGCCTTCAAGAAGTGGGATCTGGGCGATATCGTGGCGGCGGAAGGTACGGTATTCAAGACCAAGACCGGGGAATTGTCGGTCAAAGTGGCGAAGCTACGCCTGCTGACCAAGTCATTGCGCCCGTTGCCGGAGAAATTCCACGGCCTCGCCGACCAGGAGATGAAGTACCGCCAGCGTTATGTGGACCTCATCATGTCCGAAGAAACGCGCCAGACCTTCATCGCGCGCAGCAAGATCGTGGCGTCCATCCGCAAGTACATGCTGGACAACCAGTTTCTCGAGGTTGAAACGCCCATGCTGCACCCGATTCCTGGCGGGGCGGCGGCCAAGCCCTTCATTACCCATCACAATGCGCTCGACATGCAGATGTTCATGCGCATCGCGCCCGAGCTTTATCTGAAGCGCCTCGTGGTCGGCGGCTTCGAACGCGTGTTCGAGATCAACCGCAATTTCCGCAACGAGGGCCTGAGCGTACGCCACAATCCCGAGTTCACCATGATGGAATTCTATGCGGCCTATACAGATTACAAGTGGCTCATGGATTTCACCGAGAACTGTCTGCGTGGGGCTGCATTGGCAGCACTGGGCACGACCCGGTTCGAGTATCAGGGACGCGAGCTGGATTTCGGCCAGCCGTTCGAACGCCTGACCATCATCGGCGCCATCCAGAAATACGCGCCGAATTACACCATGGAACAGCTGCACGATGGCAACTTCCTGCGCGCCGAGCTCAAGAAGTTCGGCGTCAAGGCCTTCGATCATGTAGGCCTTGGCGGATTGCAGCTCGCATTGTTCGAGGAAACCGCCGAAGCCCAGCTTTGGCAGCCTACCTATATTATTGATTACCCGGTCGAGGTCTCCCCGCTGGCGAGGGAGTCCGATACCAACCCGGGCATCACCGAACGCTTCGAGCTGTTCATTGCAGGCCGCGAGATTGCCAACGGCTTCTCCGAGCTCAATGATGCCGAGGATCAGGCGGCTCGCTTCCAGGCCCAGGTCGCGGCCAAGGATGCCGGCGACGACGAGGCCATGTATTACGACGCCGATTTCATCCGCGCGCTGGAATACGGCATGCCACCCACCGGGGGTTGCGGCATCGGCATTGACCGTCTGGTCATGCTGCTGACGGATAGCCCAAGCATTCGCGATGTCATCCTCTTCCCGCACATGCGGCCAGAAAACTGAGGTGTCGTCAGGCTGTCGTCTGAGCCGTTTACATGTTGGGTTCAGGCGACATCCGCAGTTCCAGAAAATCAATAGCTTACTAGCTCAACAGGAAAAAAGCGTCGGGGTTGCCCGACGCCTGAAAGCCGCACGGGGCAAGGGCCTTTGCTTTAACATCATGATTTAACGGGAGAAAAAAATTCAGGCACGGCCATTGCTAGACAGCATGGGGTCTAGCGCCGGTCCCGGGGCTTTTGAATCTTCCAGTTAGAGGTATGTATGTTGAACAAGCAAGGTCTATTTAATCGCGCAAACGAAACCACTCCCGCCCGCAGCACCTTGGGCGCCCTCAACGCAGCGAAGCTGAACCCGACCCCGGCCAATATCACCGACGCAGACACCGTATCTGAGCCTGATACCAAGCCGGATACCGAAGCCAAGGTGGATACGACCTCCGGCAGCCGGCTCATAGTCGGCCCGGATGTGAAACTTCGCGGTGCCGAGATTCAGGACTGCGATACTCTCGTGGTGGAAGGCCGGGTCGAGGCCACCATGGATAGCCGTGTCATCCAGATCGCCCAGAATGGCGCCTTTTCCGGCAAGGTCGGTATCGATGTGGCTGAAGTGTACGGCCAGTTCGACGGAGAGCTGACGGCCCGCAGCCAGCTCATCATTCATTCTTCCGGGCGTGTCAGCGGCAAGATTCGCTACGGCAAGATTTTCATCGAGGAGGGTGGGGAAGTCTCGGGGGATATCGCCTCGCTGACCGCAGAAAAGGGCAAGGCACTGACCTCGTCACTGCGCAGCGCCAACGGTTCCAAGCACGACTAA
>DASTRT010000170.1:0-4491 GCA_035761085.1 Methylophilaceae bacterium | reverse complement strand
AGCGCCCCGCCGGAACCACCTTCACCAATGATGACACCGATAATAGGCGTCCGCAGCTCCGCCATGACGTAGAGATTGCGGGCGATGGCTTCAGACTGGCCGCGCTCTTCCGCGCCGATGCCCGGGTATGCGCCCGGGGTATCGATCAGGGTAACGATGGGCAGCTTGAACTTTTCCGCCAGATGATAAAGGCGTAGCGCCTTGCGATAGCCCTCAGGCCGCGGCATGCCGAAATTGCGGTATTGACGTTCCTTGACGTCGCGCCCTTTCTGATGACCGATCACCATCACCGGCTGACCCTCGAAGCGCGCGATACCACCGACAATAGCAGGGTCATCAGCAAAGGCGCGATCCCCATGCAATTCCTCGAAATCGGTGAATATGCCGTTTATGTAATCAAGGGTGTAGGGCCGCTGGGGATGGCGTGCGACCTGGGAAATCTGCCAGGCATTGAGCTTGCTGTAGATCTCCTTAGTCATGGTCTTGTTTTTTTTCTGCAGGCGCTCGATTTCTTCCGAGATATCCACGGCGGAATCGTCCTGCACATAACGTAATTCCTCGATCTTCGCCTCAAGCTCTGCAATCGGTTGTTCAAAATCGAGGAAACTGGTTTTCACTACTTTGGCTGGTGTGCTCATGTTATTAATTATAGAGGATTTTAACGTTCTCATCGGATAGCCAGCGGCGCAAGCCGTTCAGCAGCTCATCGTGCAGTTCCACGCGCCACTCGTCGCCAAGCACAAGCTCGGCGCGCCCCAGGGCATTGTGGTACTCCACCTTGACGGCGCAACCCCGGCGCTCGTCAGTATTCTTTCCGCGACAGTATGGGGCCAGCAGTTCGCGAAGTTTACCCGCATCCGCTTGGCCATTGCAGGAAATCTTGAGCAGGCTGGCATGCGCACTGCGCGCTGAGGCCAGATCATACAGCCTGCGCGCACTGACCCGCAGCCCGCCGGTAAAGTCGTCGTTGCTGACGCGGCCTTCCACCACCAGCAGCATGTCCTCTTTGAGCAGCTGGCCATTCTCGTTCAGCAGCTCATTGCCGACGACGATTTCAATCCGCGAGCTGGCATCGTCCAGCGTGACAATGGCCATTTTGCCGCGGCTGGTCATGCGCATGCGGATACCGGTGACGACGCCGGCCAGCAGCTGCGGCTGTTCCTGAGGTTTGAGGCTGGCGAGGTCGGTGCGGACAAAATCAGCGAGCTCCTTGCGATAGCCCAGATATGGATGGCCGCTCAAATAGAAACCCAGTGCCGTCTTTTCCTGCTGCAGACGTTCCTGCTCGCTCCAGGGAGCCACTTCCGGCAAGGTATGGGCGACGCTGTCGAGCGCTTCGCCGAACAGGCTGTTCTGTCCGGAGGCTGCCCCGCTCTGCTCAGCCGCGCTGATGGCCACGCCGACCGCTGCCAGCAGCGCAGCACGATTCGGCTCCAGCTTGTCGAACGCTCCGGCGCGGATCAGAGATTCAATGACGCGCCGGTTCACCTTGCGCAGATCGAGGCGGCGGCAGAAGTCGAACAGGTCCTTGAACGGTCCTTCCTGCTCGCGTGCGGCCAGGATGACTTCAATCGCAGCCCAGCCGGTACCCTTGATCGCACCTAGGCCGTACAGTATCTGCTTGTCGTTGACCGGTTGGAAGCGAAAACCGCTCTGGTTGATATCGGGCGGCAGCACTTCCAGACCGTTGACCACGCAATCATCATGGAAGATATGGACGTTGTCGGTATTGTTCATGTCCGCGGACATGGTGGCGGCGAGGAATGCGGCCGGGTAATGCGCCTTGAGGAAGGCCGTCTGATAGGCTACAAGTGCATAGGCAGCTGCATGTGACTTGTTGAAGCCGTAACTGGCGAACTTCTCCATGAGGTCGAAGATTTCGCCGGCCTGGCGCTC
Organism: Methylophilaceae bacterium; assembly: GCA_035761085.1. Lineage (GTDB taxonomy): Bacteria > Pseudomonadota > Gammaproteobacteria > Burkholderiales > Methylophilaceae > DASTRT01. The sequence continues at coordinate 2,595 of DASTRT010000170.1, read as the reverse complement.
GGGAATTCCGTTCTTGACCGCACCCTCGATAAATACGGTACGCTGCTTGGCCATCTCTTCGGGTTTCTTCTTGCCCATGGCGCGGCGCAGGAGGTCGGCACCGCCCAGGCTGTAACCGGCGACGACCTGAGCGATCTGCATGACCTGTTCCTGATAGACCATGATGCCGTAGGTCTCTTTCAGGATGGGCTCGGTCGACGGGTGCGGGTACTCGACGCGCTGCTTACCGTCCTTGCGGCGGCAGTAGTCGGGAATCAAGTCCATCGGACCTGGCCGATACAGTGCCACCAGCGCGATGATGTCCTCGAAGCGATCCGGCTTCGCCTGCTTCAGCATGTCCTTCATGCCACGCGATTCCAACTGGAACACGGCCGTGGTATTGGCATTCTTCAGCAGCTTGTAGGTGGGCGCATCATCAAGCGGCAAGGCATCCAGCAGCAACGGCGGCAAGCCTTCAGCAGCGCGCTGGGCATTGGCATTTTCCATGGCCATGTCGAGGATGGTCAGCGTGCGCAAGCCCAGGAAGTCGAACTTCACCAGGCCAACGGCTTCGACGTCGTCCTTGTCGTACTGGCTGACGATGCTTTCGCCGCCGGGTTGACAGTAGATGGGCGAGAAATCGGAAATCTTGCCGGGCGAGATGAGGACACCGCCAGCATGCATGCCGACGTTACGCGTCATGCCTTCAAGCCTGAGCGCGAGCTCCAGCAGTTCCTTGACTTCCTCTTCCTGTGCCTGGCGCTCCCTGAGCTGAGGCTCCTTTTCCAGCGCTTCAGCCAGCGTGATGCCGAGCTCATTGGGGATCAACTTGGCGATGCCGTCGACAAAGTTGAACGGCAGGTCGAGCACACGGCCGACATCGCGAATCACGGCCTTGGCCGCCATGGTACCGAAAGTAGCGATCTGCGAGACCGCCTCCAATCCGTACTTGCGCTTCACATAATCGATGACGCGGTCACGACCTTCCTGACAGAAGTCGATATCGAAGTCCGGCATGGAAACCCGGTCCGGATTCAGGAATCGCTCGAACAGCAGCGCATAACGCAAGGGATCGAGGTCGGTAATGCCCAGGCTGTAGGCGACGACGGATCCCGCGCCTGAGCCACGGCCCGGGCCGACGGGAACGCCATTCTGCTTGGCCCAGTTGATAAAGTCGGCCACGATGAGGAAGTACCCGGCGAAGCCCATCTGGATGATGACGTCCGTCTCGAACTTAAGCCGCGCCTCATATTCCGGCCGTTTGGAAGCACGCGTCTGCTCATCCGGATATAGCAGCTGCAGACGCTTTTCCAGGCCTTCGCGGGCCTGCGCAACCAGATAATCATCCAGGCTTTCATTATTGGGCGTCGGGAATTGCGGCAGATAATTCTTGCCTAGCGTCAGATGCAGGCTGCAACGCTTGGCAATCTCGACACTGTTGGTCAGTGCCTGTGGGAGATCGGCAAACAGCTCGGCCATCTCTGCTTGCGTCTTGAAATACTGTTCTTCAGTAAAGTGTTTGGGGCGGCGGTTATCCGCCAGCATGTAACCCTCAGCGATGCATACGCGCGCTTCATGCGCCTTGAAATCTTCGCGATCGGGAAACTGCACCGGATGGGTCGCCACCACGGGCAACTGCATCTCGCCTGCCAAGGCGACAGCCCGGCTGATGTAGGCTTCCTGTTGCGCATGGCCAGCGCGCTGCAGCTCGATGTAATAACGGCGCGGAAACATGTCGCTCCAGGCTTTCGCCAGCTTCAGCGCTAGTTTGGTATTTTCCTGCAGCAGCGCCTGACCCACATCCCCTGCCATGGCACCGGATAGCGCGATCAGCCCTTCGCTGCCCTCGCGGAACCACTGACGCTTGATTTCGGCACGGCCACGATATTGATTATGCAGGTAAGCACGTGTCAACAAGTCACACAGGCGCAGATAGCCGGCATGGGACTGGCAAAGCAGCAGCAGCCGATATGGCTGGTCGCGATTGGTCTCGTTTTCCAGCCATACATCGCAGCCGATCAGAGGCTTGATGCCTTTGCCGCGTGCAGCCTTGTAGAATTTGATGGCGCCGAAAAGATTATCGAGATCGGTCAGTGCCAGGGCGGGCATGGCATCTTTGACAGCCAGCTTGATGTAGTCGTCAATGCGCATGATGCCATCCACAATGGAATACTCACTGTGGCAACGCAGGTGAACAAAGGACGGCTCAGGCATGCCGGAATTTTACCCGATTCGAAGGAGGCTGAGACGCAACCTCCTGGAAAAACTAGGCCGGATTAGGTCGGTCAGGCAGTCGCCAGGGGCGACATGTGGCCGAGCAGAATGGAAATCTGCGTGACCAGTTCTTCGTCCTGCACCGGCTTGCCGAGGAACACGTTCACTCCAAGCTCTTTGGCGAGGTTCTGGTGCTTCTCGGCGGTGCGCGAGCTAATGATGATGATGGGCAGGTTGGCTGTCTTTTCGTCGTCGCGGACGTTACGCACCAGCTCGAAGCCATCCATGCGAGGCATTTCGATGTCGGTCAGCATGATATCCGGCTCGTTTTCCTGCAGCACCTGGATGGCGTCCATGCCGTCCTTTGCAGTAATAACCTGATAGCCTTCGCGTTCCAGCGTG
>DASTRT010000169.1:0-6584 GCA_035761085.1 Methylophilaceae bacterium | reverse complement strand
CCGACGCTGGTGATGCGGTCGAACTGCCCCTCTATGTCGCGATAATCCTGCAGCCGGATTTCAATCCGGTCTTCCAGTCCAGCGTCCTTGACGCGCTGGGTGGCAAGTTCCAGCTGCTTTTCGGACAGGGTGATACCCACGCACTTGGCGCCAAACTTTTGCGCAGCACGCAGGACCAAAGCGCCCCAGCCGCAGCCGATATCGAGCAGGGTGTCGCCGGGCCTAACCTTGATCTTGGTGAGAATATGGTCGATTTTCTTCAGCTGAGCGGTGTCGAGATCTTCATTGCCATTTTCGAAGTAGGCACACGAATACACCATGTTACGGTCCAGCCACAGCCGATAGAACTCGTTGGACAGGTCATAGTGGAACTGGATGGCCTTGAGGTCTTCCTGCTTGGTGTGAATGAAATACTTGCTGAAGTTCTTGAGGCTGTTTCGGGATTCGGTGACGGTATTCTTGGCGAGCTCGAAGCCGAGGTTGATGACATCGGATAGCCTTCCATCCAGGTCGATTTTCCCCGTCACGTAGGCTTCGCCGAGCTTGTCCATGGTTGGGGAAATCAGGTAAGGCAGGGCCGAGGTGCCCTTGACGTGGACAGTAACCAGTGGCGTGTTGAACTGGCCGAGGTCTAACTGCTGGCCGTCCCATAAAACCAGTCTGGCCTGCACATTAGCCTGTTCGCGAATGTTGTTTGCCCATTGGGCAACTTGTTTTTGCAAAACCATCCCAGCTCCTTCCGAACTATATGGCGGCTCCAATGCCTATACGTATGGTCAAGAAATAACGCTGTGCTTTCTGTACGATATAGCACATATATTTGAGGCTGAAAATGGCATTCTGTTCCAAATTTTCGGACTTGAACAGTCGCCAAACTCGGGGATCGCCATGACAAATAATCTGCATATTCATGCCAATGACAGGTTGCTGATTCTGGCGGTTCACCCCGATGACGAAACTCTGGGCTGTGGCGGTTTGATTCAGCATGCTGTGGCAGCCGGTGCTGATGTGAAGGTTGCCTTCATCACCAATGGAGACAACAACCCCTGGCCACAACGTTTTGTTGAAGCACGCTGGAAAGTCGGCCCCAGGGAGCGTAAGCGCTGGGGAAAACGCCGGCAGTCTGAAGCAGTGGCTGCACTTTCCTTATTGGGAGTAAACAGCTCCAGTATTATTTTCCTCAACCTGCCTGACCAGGGCATTACCGCCCTTCTCGAAACCGGCGCGGATGAGGTGGTTCAACTGCTGGGTGAAGTCATCTCGAATGTATCTCCCACCCTGTTGCTCGGCCCGGCTCTGGACGACACACACCGCGACCATAATGCCACCTCGGTACTTACCGATCTCGCACTAGCCAAGATGCCGGCCCTCATCCGCCCTCGCCTGCTAACCTATCTGACGCATGGTGAAAAGGTTTTTTCTACCAACGGCTACAGAATCAACCTTTCGAAACTCCAGCAGGAAGCCAAACGGCAGGCCATTCTCTGCCACAAAACGCAGATGGCATTGAGCAAGCGTCGATTCCTGGCCTATGCCCAACCCCAGGAAACTTATTTCAGCCCGCCTACCATAGAGCGCTACCAGCCGCTGCATCCTGTCCGTGAAATCTATGTAGGGCGCCACATACTGAATATCCGTGTGCATCTGCCCGAAACCAATCTGGGGTTCAAGCCGGTGCTCAAACTCTCCGGCCAAAGCGCGGGATCCCTGATTTCCTTGCAGTTCCCCCTGAAGGGAGAGTCGGCCGAGATTTACGACAACGTACGGAATGTCATCGCCGGCCAGGCCCGGCTGAGAATAGACAACAGAATTGTCGAGGCTGAGGTTCCGACCGCTTTACTGGGCGACTCGACTACGGTGTATGCCAAGCTGGAGCGTGGCTGGGGCTTTTTCGATATCGCAGGCTGGCGCCAGGCTCGGTTGCAGCCCTTTATTCCCAAGGCAGTTGCGCCTGTGGTCGCTGTCATCCCCTGCTACGATGTCGAGGAGTATTGCGGTCAGGTCATTGCTCAGTCCGCCAATCTGGTGGATCACCTGATCGTGATCAATGACGGTTCGCGCGATGGCACGGCTGGTGTCCTGGCGCGCCTGGCTGCGCTTGTGCCGGGCAAGATCAGCGTGATTACCTTCCCCGAAAACCGGGGCAAAGGCGTCGGCCTGATAGCCGCTTTCTGCGAAGCGCTCAACAAATTCGATTTCGAAGTGCTGGTCACCCTGGATGCGGATGGCCAGCATCCGCCGCAGGAAATACCGAAAATGGTGCAGGCTGCCCAGGCGGGGGCGGAAATGGTGATTGGCGGAAGAAGTGTGCGGGAAATGCCGGGCCGGAGCCGTGTAGGCAACACTCTGGCGACGGGAGCCATTCGCTGGCTCTACCCGGAGGCACCAAGTGATACGCAGTCAGGGCTTAGGGCTTTCAGCTATGGATTTGTCGAGGAGATCGTGCGGCATGTTTCCGGCAGTCGCTACGAGACGGAATTCCAGATACTGCTGCTGGCCCTGTCGCAAGGACGGCGGCTGACCACTGTCACCATCCCGACGATTTACATCGATAACAACCGGTCCTCCAAATTCAGACCGGTTACCGATTCCCTGCGTATATTCCGCGCCCTGGTGCGCTGGCGGCTGCTGGCAGCACCAGATGCGAGATGACGCTTAGCGGTTGTTGAAAAACGCGATATTCATGCAGCGGTCGTTGACGAAGGTGAGCTCTGTCGTCTTGTAGTGCTTCTTGGGCTCGTAGCTGACCAGGTTGGTGTAGTACCACATCTCGACATTGACGGGCTTGGAAGTATCCAGATTCTGGCCGATAACGCCGGCGGCGTTGGAGGGTTTTACCGATTGGGCCTTGCGAACCGGTTTACCCAGTTGCTCCATGACAGCCTTGCGGGATTTGCCGGTGAAGCTATGCAGGAATTCCATTTCCGAATAGCTCTTTTTGCCGGCAGGATCTGCCAGCACAGGAGCCGAAGTTGCAATCATGGCAACCATTGCTGCCGACATGAGAATTTTACCGAATTGCATGATGCTGATCCCAATCTTCAAATAAATTCATTATACATTCTAGCGTTTGCAGGGCAGCTATTCCACCTCTAAGCGCAAGCCATCGTACGCGACATGCACATTAGGCGGGAGCTGCTGTGCAAGAGCGCCGTACTCGACATCGTGGGTCATATGGATGAAGTAAGTCTGTCGCGCCTTGATCTGACTCGCATAAGCCAGACTTTGTTCCAGATGGATATGCGTAAAGTGCGGCTCATAGCGCAGACAATCAAGCAGCAGCACGTCCAGATCCTGTAGCAATGGCAGGGATGACTCGGGAATTTCGGACACATCCGTCAGATAGGCCAGGTTGCCGATGCGATAACCCAGGATGTCGATACGCCCATGTCTTACTGGAATGGGGATGATGGGCTGGCCGAACAATTCGAAAGGTCCGGTTACTTCCTGCGTGCGCAAGACTGGCAAATCCCAGAAATTGCCAGGCTCGCGCAAGGTGTAGCCGAACTTGTCTGCAACATGTGTCATGGTGGCTGCATTGCCATGGAGCGGGATCTGTTTTTTCTGCAGCTGGCAAAAGGCGCGCAGATCGTCAATGCCATGCATGTGGTCGGCATGGGCATGGGTATAAAGAACGGCGTCTACGCGTTGGAGATTCTCGCGCAAAGCCTGCTGGCGCAGGTCCGGTCCGCTGTCGATCAGCAACACCTCACCGGTGGGCAGGGTGATGGCGGCCGAGCAGCGGGTTCGCTTGTTCCGGGGATCCTGCGACAAGCACGTGCGACATCTGCATCCAACAACCGGTGTACCGGCGCTGGAGCCGACGCCCAGCATGACTAACTGCATGGCTGAGGCAGTTTGAAAAGCTTGAAGAAATTACGGGTGGTCGCGTCCGCGACCTCTTCTACGCTGATGCCTCGCAGGCTGGCGATTTCCTCGGCCACGTGCTTTACGAAGGCAGGCTGATTTGTTTTACCGCGATAAGGGACTGGCGCCAGGTAGGGAGAGTCCGTTTCCACCAGCATGCGATCCAGCGGCACCTTTTGCGCGACCTCCTTGAGTGCGGCCGCATTCTTGAAAGTGACTATGCCGGAAAAGGAGATATAGAAACCCAGCTCCATGGCGGCTTCGGCCACTTTCCAGCTCTCGGTGAAGCAGTGCATGACGCCTCCAACCCGTTCTGCGCCCTCTTCCCGCATCACACGCAGCGTATCCTCGGCTGCCGAACGGGTATGAATGATCAGCGGTTTGCCTGATTGTATGGCTGCGCGGATATGCATACGAAAACGCTCACGCTGCCATTCCAGATCGCCCGTCAGACGGAAGTAGTCGAGGCCGGTTTCGCCGATGGCGATTACCTTGGGATAGCTGGCCAAGCTAACAAGCTCTTCCACGGTAAATGGAGGCAGATCTTCATAATCAGGATGAATACCTACCGAGGCGTAGATGTTGTCGTGCGCCTCGGCTACCGAGAGTACTTCGGGGAATTTGTCGAGCGTGACCGAAACACACAAGGCATGGGTTACGCCATTCTCCCGCATGGCATGCAGGACCGACGGCATATTGTCGGTGAACTCAGGAAAATTGAGGTGGCAGTGTGAATCGACCAGCATCACACGCCAACTACATGGTATGGGTGGGGCGGGCGGACTTCAGTACCCCGCCAAGCAGGGCTTCGATCTTGTTGCGTGCCTCCAGCCCCCCATCCTTGTCGCTGAACTGAACGCCGATACCTTGTGGCCGACTGCCCTGAGTGACGGGTGTGATCCAGACTACGTGACCAACGACCTTGAGCTTGATGGGGTCATCTACCAGGCTCAGCAGCATGAAGACCTCATCGCCCACCTTGAAACTCTTGTTGGTCGGGATGAATAATCCGCCACCTTTGATGAAAGGCATGTATGCCGCATAGAGGGCGGCCTTTTCCTTGATGGCCAGTGACAGTACCCCGGGCTTGGGGGCGCTGGGTGCAACTTGAGCGGTAGGCGTGGCTTGAGTATTCACGATAGTAGCTTAACGTAATCTGCCGGATGTTGGGAATATCTGCGTGTACTGCAACAGGAGATTTTCCAGCTGGAGCTCGCTGTTGAGCGGGTGAGTCGACGCCCTTCTTGCCTCATCCAGCTTGCGTTGCAACTCGAAAAGCAGGCCCAAGTCTACGCTGTTGGCCAAGGCTTGCAAAGCATTGCCCTGTTGCGTGTGGTACCTGACTTCTCCCGTCAGTCGGCTACCAGCAAGGTCGTAAACCCACTTCTGCAAAACCTGCACGGCGATTGTCATGCCGAGTTTTGCAAATAATGCGGCGGTGGTAAAAGGGTCCAACCGGGCGCCCAGGCTCAAAGCCTTCCAGAGTTCATCCATCTGCTTGCTGCTCTCTTCTGCCATCAGCTTGGCTAGCAGAGGAGAGCCGCCTGCATAAGCCAGGTACTTCTCGGCATTCTGGATACCCTCGCCCTTTAGCCATGCCAGCGCGGCTTCCGATGAAGGAATCGGCATATCGATTTTATGGCAGCGGCTCAGGATGGTCGGCAGCAATCTTTGAGGCTGGTGCGCGACCAGCAGGAAGACAACGCCAGCAGGTGGCTCTTCCAGTATCTTTAGCAATGCGTTTGCCGAGGCGGGATTAAGCGCTTCCGCCGGATGGATCAGGACCACTCGCCTGCCGCCGCTCTGATGGCTGGAAAGTTCGAAAAAATCGGATAGCGCCCGTATCTGTGCCACCGAAATCTGACTTTTCCGGCCTACCGTGGCAGGCGCGCCTTCACCTTCGGACTCGAGCTCCGGTGAAAGCAGACGATAGTCTGGATGATGGGACTGGGCGAACCAGCCGCAACTGGCGCATTGACCGCAGGCCCTGCCGTCATGCAGTGGAGAGTGGCAAAGCAATGCCTGGGCAAGCTCGACGGCAAAATCGTATTTGCCTATGCCTTCCTGCCCTCGTAGCAGCATCGCATGTGGCAGCCTTGCACTGCCAGCGGCGATTCTCCCCCACAAATTTTCCTGCCATGGATGCATAAAATTAGATAGTTAGAAGAACTTCTTCCAGTGAATTCTCTATTTCCTTGATGGAACGATTTGCATCGATGACGCGGAAGCGCCGGGGGAATTCCTGTGCGCGCTCCACGTAGGCCGTACGAATACGGCTGAAGAATGCGGTGCTTTCCTGCTCGAATTTATCCGGGGTGCGGGCACCCGACAGGCGTTGAACGCTGATCTCCACCGGCACGTCGAACAGCAGGGTCAGGTCCGGCTGCAGGTCGCCCTGCACCCACTGCTCCAGTTGCTGCACTTTCTGCCTCGAAACACCCCGGCCTCCACATTGATAGGCAAATGTGGCATCGGTAAAGCGGTCGGACAGTACGTAAGCGCCTCGGGCAAGTGCGGGCTCGATAACGGATGCGATATGTTCCAGGCGAGCCGCAAACATCAGCAGGGTTTCGGTTTCGCGGTGCATGGGCTGATGCAGCAACAGCTCCCGCAGCTTTTCGCCGAGTTGCGTGCCTCCGGGTTCCCGGGTAGATACAACCTCCAGCCCCCGCGCTTTCAGCGCTGAAACGATAAACGGGATGTGGGTGCTTTTCCCG
>DASTRT010000168.1:0-2939 GCA_035761085.1 Methylophilaceae bacterium | reverse complement strand
AGCGGACCCCTGGCTGACCTCGCTCATGCCGGACGCCGAGAACCTCGCCGTCGTGCCGCTCGTCGCGGACGGGGTCGTCGGCGTCCTCGTCGCCGAGACCGGGCAGCGCTCCGGCGGGCGCACCGAGCGCCAGGTCGTCGCCACCACCGAGCGGTTCGCCGGCCACGCCGCACTGGCCATGCGCAACGCGAACCTGCTCGAGCGGATGCAGCAGATGGCGGTGACCGACGGGCTCACCGAGGTGATGACCCAGGTCGCCTGATTGGGCGACACAGCCAGATCACCCGCGATGGTCGGCAACGACACGTTGGCGATGGAGGTATCCAGCACGTTCATGAAGGTGGCGAGCGACAGGGCGATGGTGCCCAGCACCAGCGTGCTGCCCTTCAGTGGTGGCGGTGGCGGCCGCTCCTGCTGCGTTGGCTGTGCCATCTACTTGCCAGTCTCTACTGCCTGAGTTTGGGCCTCGCGCATGTTGGCCCTGGCCCTGGCAGTGGCCTGGGTGCCGTTCTGGCCCAGGTTGGCCTCAATGATTTCATTCACCAGCTTCTGCGCCGCTTCGGACTCCTGGCTATGCAGGTCGCTGGTTACGACCGGTTCATGACGCGATACGTCCGCCAGCGCCTTGCCGCTGGTGTCACTGATATCCACATCGACTTCCATCGAAAGACCAACGCGCAGTGGGTGTTTGGTGAGCTGGTCGGGGTCGAGCGCGATACGCACCGGCACGCGCTGAACTACCTTGATCCAGTTGCCGGTAGCATTTTGCGCAGGCAGCAGCGAGAAGGCAGCACCGGTGCCGGCTCCCAGGCCGACCACCTTGCCCTTGAATTCCACATTGTCGCCGTACAGGTCGGCACTCAGCGTGACCGGTTGGCCGATACGCATGCTGCGCAGCTGGTCTTCCTTGAAGTTGGCGTCCACCCACAGCTCCTTGAGCGGCACCACGGCCATGAGCGGCGTACCGGTCTGGATGCGCTGGCCGATTTGCACATTGCGCCGTGCCACTTCACCGGAGATGGGCGAAGCGATTTCGCAGCGCATGCGATCCAGATAGGCGGCCTTCACGCGCGCGGCAGCCTGGCGCACGCTCGGATGGTTGGCCACCGAGGTATCTTCGGTCAGGGCGCGGCTGGAACTCAACTCTTCCTCCGCCCCGGCAACGGCGGCCCGTGCGGCGTTGACTGCACTGACGGCATTGCTCAGCGCGGTGCGGGCATGCTGGAGCTCCTCTCCGGATACCGCACCTTCGGCTGCCACCTGCTCACGCCGGCGCAAGTCTTCGCGGGCTCTGGCTTCATCTGCCAACGCCTGCTTGAGCGCAGAGCGGCGCTCGTTCAGGGTAGAGGCCACGCTGCGATTGCTGGTGTACAGCGTGCGGGCCTGCCGCACGGCCAGTGCCAGCTGCGCCTCGGCCTGCTGCAGCGCGATATCGGCATCTGCCGGATTCAGGCGCACCAGCACCTTGCCGCGTTCGACATAATCGGTTTCCTCGGCACCGATGGCGATGACCGTGCCGTTCACCTGCGGCGTGATCTGCACCACATGGCCGGATACGTAAGCGTCGTCGGTGGTTTGATGGAAACGGCTGACGAAGAACCAGTAGGCGCCCCAAGCCAGGGCGATCAGCAGCACGACGATGGCGGCGACGATCAGCAGCAGCTTACGCTTGCCGTTGCCATTCCCGTTGCTTCCGTTAGCCTGTGGTGTAGCTTGCTGTGAGGTGTTGTTATCGTTGCTCATAGAGGGCTTCAGCTTTCTGGTTAGGGGTATCACCCAGCGCGGCATAGCCGCCGCCCAGGCTCTTGATCAGTGCTATGTTGAGGTCCAGCCGGCGGGCTTTGAGATCCAGAGAGCGGCTGCGCTCGCGCAGCACGTTGTCTTCCGCCGACAGCACATTGAGGTAGGTGGACAAGCCGGCTTTGTATCGTATGTTGGCCAGACGGTAGGCGGATTCGGCAGCTTCCAGCGCGGTTTCCTGCTTTTCGACCTGCTTGTGCACGGTATCCAGCGAGGTGATCTGGTCGGCCACGTCCTGCACCGCCTCCAGCAGGGTCTGGTTATAGCTGGCGATGGCGATATCGAGGTCGGCATTCTTCGATTTGAGGTTGGCGCGCAAACGACCGGCATCGAAGATGGGCAGGTGGATGGCGGGGCCGGCGCCCAGCACGCGACTGCCGAAATTCAGGAATTCGCCGAGGCCGAACGAGGACAAGCCGATGAAGGCCGATAGATTGATGTTGGGATAGAACTCGGCCTTGGCGGATGCGATTCCCGCCGTGGCGGCATCGACCCGTGCCCGAGCGGCAGCCAGATCAGGGCGGCGGCCGATGATATCCACCGGCACATCGGCCGGCAGCGACTGAATGTCCTTTGCCGGCAGCGTCGGCGTCAAATTCTGCAGGACCTCCGGCTTCTGTGCGCTCAATGTTGCAAGCGCGTGGCGGGCAAGCGCGACGTTGGCTTTGGCACTTTCCAGATCCACCTGCGCAGCGGCCAGCGTCCCGCGCCCCTGATTCAATTCGACGTTGGTATCCAAGCCTGTCCGGATGCGGTCCTGAATCAGCTGCAATTCCTGCTCGCGCTCTTTCAGCGCCTGCTCGGCCAGCGTCTGCTGCTGCAATGCCTGCGCTAGTTGGTAGTAAGTCCTCACCACAGCGGTGGAAACCATGAGCTGGGCCGCCTGCTGTTCGGCCTGCTGCGCCTGGGTTTCAGACAACGCCGCCTTCAGCGCGTTGCGATTCTTGCCCCAGAAATCCAGGTCCCAGGAGGCATTGACCGAGGCATCGGCCAGCGTCTGGTAGGAGCCGCCATAGGGCGGCGGGTAGAAGGAGTTTTCCGACAGCCGCTGGCGTACGACACTGGCACTGCCGTTGACTTGCGGATAGATGGCAGCCTTGGCTCCTTCAGCCTGAGCCCGCGCCTGCTCCAGCCGCTTG
>DASTRT010000167.1:0-3027 GCA_035761085.1 Methylophilaceae bacterium | reverse complement strand
GGCTGGGCTTGAAGCCGGGATAGGCCACGTAAGGGCTGGCCGTCCATTCCCAAACCGAACCATACAGCTGCCGCAGCGATTCTCTCGCTTCTGCATTCGACGGAACAGGCATGTATATTCCGCTGTCGGCAAAATGCCCATGTATCGGCTGCTTCCCAGCGGCAACTTCCCATTCCATCTCGGTCGGCAGTCGCTTGCCGGCCCAGCGCGCATAGGCGTCTGCCTCGAAATAACTGACATGCGTTACCGGTGCAGCCATTCCAATCGGCAGCAAACCGTACAAGGTCATGCTGAAATAACCGTCGTTGCGCTTGACCCAATACAGCGGCATGCGCCAGCCTTCCTGCTGCACCGTCGTCCAGCCGTCGGACAGCCACAACAGTGGATTCTCATATCCACCATCCTCGATGAAGGCGATCCAGTCGGCATTGGTCACCAGGTTGCTTGCGAGCCGATATGGCTCCAGATAGACCTTGTGCTGCGGAAATTCGTTGTCATAGCCAAAGCCCACTCCTGTGTGCCCTATCTGCTGCAATCCGCCGGAGAAAGCCACCATGCCAGCCACTTCAGTCTTGGCAATCGGTTCCTGTTTAAGACTATAGCAGGCAGGATATAGCGGGTTCTGTGCGAGGTTATACAGAATATCGGTGAGGAAGAGCTCCTGATGCTGCTGTTCGTGATGCAGGCCCAGCTCGATAATGGCTGCCTGTTCCGGTGAAATCCCCTTCTCCAGCCAATTGTTCACAGCTTCATCGATGCGATGGCGATAAGCCAGCACTTCATTCAGACCTGGCCGTGTGATCAGGCCACGGATCGCACGCGGATGCCGCTGGCCGATGGCTTCATAGTAGGAATTGAACAGGTAGCGATAGTTTTCCGATTCGGCGAAGATTTTGCCGACCGGCCGCAACACGAATTCCTCGAAGAACCAGCTGGTATGCGCCAGATGCCATTTGCCGGGGCTGGCAAATTCCGCCGCCTGTATGGTCAGGTCGGCTTCCGACAAAGGCTTGGCCAAAGTCTCGCTCTGTCGACGGACGGAAAGAAATCGTGCAGCAAGTTGCTGGGACATGCAGTTCTTCCTATAAGTTACCCTGCCCGATCGGCGTTTCATTCATGAGCGCAATCTGTTCGCGCAGCTCGAGTATGCTGTTCTGCCAGTAGTGCTGGGTATTGAACCAGGGAAAGGCCAGCGGGAAAGCGGGATCATGCCAGCGCTGTGCGAGCCATGCCGAGTAATGCAGCAGGCGCAATGTTCTCAAGGCTTCGATCAGCCAGGTCTCGGCTGGATTGAATTCGCAAAAGTCCTCGTAGCCCGCCAGTACGTCTGCAAACTGGCCTGCCATTTCCTGGCGGTCGCCCGACAGCAGCATCCACAAATCCTGGATTGCCGGCCCCATGCGGCAATCGTCGAAATCGACGAAGTGCGGGCCGTCGTCCGTCCATAAAAGGTTGCCCATATGGCAGTCGCCATGCAGGCGAATCAGAGCGACCTGCCCCGCCCGATCATAACAGCGCTGAACGCCTTCCAGAGCCTGGGTCACGACGCTTCGATAAGCTGCTTCAAGATCAGGCGGAATAAAGTCATGCGCAAGCAGGAATTCACTGGTCTGGCGACCGAAGGTGTCGATGTCCAGGGTCGGACGTTCCCTGAAAGGTCTTGCGGCGCCCAAGGCGTGAATGCGCCCGATGAACCGCCCTATCCACTCACGCACGCCTGGCTGGTCCAGTTCCGGCGCCCTGCCGCCGTGGCGGGTGAACACCGCAAACCGGTGGCCGCTGAAAGCATGCAGTGTTCTGCCTGCAATGCTTAACGGAGACACTACGGGGATTTCCGCCTCTGAAAGTTCTTGCAGGAATGCATGCTCCTCAAGAATTGCCTCGTCACTCCAGCGGTTCGGACGGTAAAACTTGGCAATCAGCGGGGCGCCTTCCTCCATGCCGATCTGGTACACGCGATTCTCGTAGCTATTGAGCGCCAGCAGACGGCCGTCGCCGTGCAAGTCTATGCTTTGCAGCGCATCGAGTATGCACGCAGGATCCAGACTGGAAAATGGAGCAGCTTGCGTCATGCCGCCATTCTACATGCATTGGCGGCAGCACCCCGGGCCTTACTTCAGATAGGGTTCCAGGCGGTGCATGATGTAGGGGGATTCGGGTGCCATATCGTTGCTGTAGGCATAGACATGGCCATCTGGCAGCACCAGGTACTTGTAAAAATTCCACATGGGTGGCTCATGCGTCGCCTCGATAAGCTGCTTATAGAAAGCATTGGCCGCTGGACCCACTACCGAGGTTTTTTCCGTCATGGGAAAGCGGACACCATAATTGCGTATGCAGAAGTCGCCGATTTCCTCGTTGGTAGCCAACTCCTGGTTGAAATCGTTGGATGGAAAGCCGACGATAAGCAGGCCTCTACTATGATACTTCTCATACATCTCTTCCAGCTTGGCAAACTGCGGCGTGAAACCACATTTGCTCGCGGTATTGACCACCAGGATGGGGGCATCCTGATATTCGCACAGGTCAAGCTGCTTACCCTGCAACGTGGTGAACCGGAAATCATGAATACCTGAACAAGCGGCGTGGGCGCTGGGCATGCCCACGAGAACCAATAACAAAAACAAAACCCGCCTCATCGCAATCCTTCAATACCTTCAAAACTGATGTTGAGGTTTGGACTGCCAAAAATCCGAATCGGTTCGGTCAGTGCCGGACCAGCAGTCGAACAATAACGACTTATCCAGGTGGATGGCTTAAAATATAGGGTGTTAAAGCCCGCATGCAAGCTGAAGCCAGCTTGTACGGTAACTATAAACACTCACGAATCAGTGAAAGAATTTAACGTGCCGGAAATCGTCGTCGCTGCCCTCTACAAGTTTGCCAGTTTGCCGGATTACAAGGCTTTGCAGGCTCCCTTGCTCGAGCTCTGCAACAGCCAGGGAATCAAGGGCACCTTACTGCTGGCGCAGGAAGGCATCAACGGTACGGTAGCTGGCTCTCGCCCAGGCATCGACGCGTTGCTGG
>DASTRT010000166.1:0-2527 GCA_035761085.1 Methylophilaceae bacterium | reverse complement strand
TTTGTCGCCTGCGAGCCGCGGCGCTCCTGGTTCGCGCTGGGCGGCAGCCGGCTGGTGGGGCTGCTGGGTGCCAACGATGTAACGCGTGAAGATGCGGTGCTCAGCGTCAAGGCGGGCTTTCGCGAGCGCGAGCTTTCCTCGCTGTGGCCGCACGCCGGCCACAGCTGGGAATTGCACGAGTGCGCGGCCGGCCTGTTCAGCCATTGTTTCATCGCAACGCGGAGCGACCGTGCGAAGTGACTTCGATGCGGTGATCATCGGCGGCGGGCCGGCTGGCGCCACGGCCGCGATCCTGCTGGCTGAAGGAGGCTGGTCGGTGGCGCTGGTCGAGAAACAGGCGTTTCCGCGGCGCAAGGTGTGCGGCGAATGCATCGCCGCGCCCAATCTGCCCTTGCTGGAGCGCCTGGGCATCGCCGAGAGTTTCGAGCGGCTGGCCGGAGCGGAGCTGCGCCAGGTCGGCCTCATGCTGGGCAAACGCACCGTCACAGCAGCGCTGCCCGCGCTGCAAAAGGGTGCCTATCCCTGGGGAAGGGCGCTGGGTCGCGAGCATCTGGACAGCCTGCTACTGGACCGTGCGCGGCTAGTAGGCGTGCACGTCATGCAGCCGTGGACGGTCAGTGCAGTCGAGGGCAGCCCCGGTGATTTCGCCTGCTCGATAACCTCGGCTGGCACGGGAGAATCAGTCAGCCTGACTTCTCCGGTCGTCGTCGCTGCCAGCGGCTCCTGGGGCAATCAGCCGTTCCTGCCCGGTCCAAAACCGCCTCACAAACCAAACGATCTGCTGGGTTTCAAGGCGAATTTCCGGCGGGCCAATTTGCGTCCCGGCCTGTTGCCGGTACTGGCCTTTCCCGGCGGTTATGGCGGCATGGTGCGTGCAGGTGACGACCTGTTGACCGTAGCCTGCTGCATACGGCGCGACGCGCTGCAGGATTGCCGGCAGAAATTCCCGCGGGCAAGCGCGGGGGAGTCGGTGGAAGCGTATCTGCGCGCTGCATGTCTTGGCGTGGAGCAGACGTTGCGCCCGGCCGAGCGGCAAGGTGCCTGGCTCAGTGCAGGACCATTACGCCCCGGCATCCGTGTCAGTCAATCCGGCAACGGACCTTTGCTGGTTGGTAACGCGGCCGGCGAAGCGCACCCCATCATCGGCGAAGGCATCAGCATGGCCATGCAGTCGGCCTGGCTCTTGAGCCGTCGCCTGTTGCAGCAAGGGAAACCGGATGTGCGGGGTTTTGCGGCCCTACGCAAAGACTATGCTCGTGAATGGCGTCGCCAGTTTGCCCCGCGCCTGAGGCTGGCAGCAGCGTTTGCCCACTTGGCCATGCGTCCGCAATGCAGCGGGCTGCTGTTGCCATTCATCGAGCAATGGCCTGGGTTGCTGACCTGCGGCGCTTACTACAGCGGCAAGGTCAGCAATTCGGCAATGCCCTGACAACGACGAGGAGCGCATGGGTACACTGGAAAGATTGCAGGAGATGCTGGCTCTGGAATATGAGATTCCGCAGCAGGAAATCCGGGCTGAGGCCGAGCTTGATAGCTTCGGCGTTGATTCGCTGGGAATGATGGAGCTGCTGTTCAATATCGAGAAGACATTCGGCATCGTCATTCCCAATGAACAGGTGGAGCTCAGGACGCTGGCCCAGCTGGCGGCTTATATCGACAAGCTGGCGGACGAACAGCAAGTCTCCATTCCGGCCCAATAAGTCAAAGTCCACATTGGATACTCAGCGTCTTCTTGTGTGGCAGGTTGCATGGTGGCATGAGGCATAAAAAACCGGACATGGTCTTGGCAATGTCCGGTTTTTTTATGTTGGCGGCACCAATAGGGTGATCCGCCGGGTTTGAGTCACCTACAGCTGGTGCAGTTTGCGGCCGAATAGCGACAGCGCGAGCTGGTAGCCCAGCATGGCGAGTTGCGGATCGTAGCGCTCGCCCTCGTCGCGCATGAAGGCGTGCTGGCCGTTGAACTCGTGCCAGGTGAAAACCAGGCCCTCGGTTTCGTTGAGCGTCTTGTAGATTTCGGCGCGTTTCTCACCGGGAATGTGCGGATCCTGCTTGCCCCAGATCATCAGCAGTTCCCCCTGGATTTCCTTGCGGCGCTCCATGCTGTGCTGGCCCGGCTTGTTGGGGATGGTGGTGGTGTGGAGGTCGGTGGCATAGAAACAGGCCGTTGCCTTGACCTCGGGCTGCAGCGCTGCGCGGAAGGCGAGATGGCCGCCGATGCAGAAGCCCATGGCGCCGATGTTGCCGTTACACCAGGGTTGTTGTTTTACCCACTTGATCATCGCCTGATTATCCGTGTCGTAGCTTTCCACCGGCTTGGCCGCCTTGTCGGCATTGCCCTTGTCGCGGCCGGCATCGTCATAGCCGAGCACAGTGCCGATCGGGTTGAGCTCGTGAAATACTTCGGGCACCAGCACGGCGTAGCCATGGCCTGCCATGATCTTGGCCGCGCGTTCGATCGGACCGGTCTGCTGGAAGATTTCGGAATAGAACAGGATGGCCGGATAGCGGCCTTCGCCAGCAGGAC
>DASTRT010000165.1:0-4245 GCA_035761085.1 Methylophilaceae bacterium | reverse complement strand
TCTGCCAGCCGCTGCACTTCTTCAGCAACCACGGTAAAGCCGCGCCCCGCTTCACCGGCGGACGCCGCCTGGATGGCCGCGTTCAGCGCCAGAATGTTGGTCTGCTCGGTAATGTCGGAAATCAGTTCCACGATTTCACTAATTTCCTGCGAGCTTTCACCCAGACGCTTGATACGCTTGGAGGTCTCCTGGATCTGGGTACGAATTTCGTTCATACCGGCAATCGTGTTCTGCACCGCTTGCGCCCCCTGGGCGGCAGCTTGCAGCGAGCGCTGCGCCACCTGTGAAGCCTGGCCGGCGTTGCTGGATACCTGCAGAATCGAGCGCGTCATGTTGGTGACGGCTTCACCGGTTTCTGAAATCTGTTGCGACTGCAATTCGGCAGCCTTGAGCAGGTCGGCAGAAGTCGCCTGAGCAGAGGCGGTCGCCTCGTTCACCTGCTCGGTTGCGCGGTTGATCTCGGTAACCAGGTCTCGCAAGCTGTCGATCGTATAGTTAATGGAGTCGGCAATGGCGCCCGTGATGTTTTCGGTCACCTGCGCTTTTACGGTTAGGTCACCGTCGGCGAGGTCGCCCATTTCGTCCAGCAAGTGAAGAATGGCTTCCTGGTTGGAAAGGTTGGCCTGTTCGATCTGTACGAACTGTTGGCGCGCACGTGACACCTGGCCGTACCCGATGTAAACCAGCAGCAGCAGCGAGGCGATGCCTGCGACAATGGAGATGACCATCCATAACCGGGCCTTGCCCTGAACCTCATACTGCACGATAGCTTTACGGGCGGCGGCAATGATCTGGTCACTGGTGTTGACGATATTCGTCATATCGGAGGCGACGGATTCAGCAGAAGTCATCTGGGCAGTCTCGTCACCCTGCTTCTTGACGTTGGCCGCGTGCACCGCCTTGATCTGTTTGTGCAGGCCTTGCCACAAGATATCGATTTCATCGATCAGCGACTTGACCTGGGAGCCCTTGAATACGGTTGAAGCCTCAAGATCACGCATCGACTTGATTTCACTGTTCAAGCTGCCAGATACGTTCATCAGGCGGATCGAGGCAGTCTCGTTGAAGAAACCGGACAATGCGGCATCGCGGGCTGCCTGCTGGACAAACACCTGCACGTCACCGGCGGCGGCCGTAAACTTGTTGTCGCGATTTACCTGCAGCAGATACATGAGCAGCGCAAGCAAGGCAATGAGCGAGACCACGGACAGCACCACCAGTTGCCGGCGCAAGTTGCCGGTGACACTGGAAGTAGATGCTTCGCTCCTTTTGGCGAAAATGCTCTTGATGTTTGCCAGCAACTCGGCTGGCATGTTCCTTATGTTTGCGAGATCTAAAGCCATCACTGCCCCCTGTTTCCAACCTGCAGACTAAGCTGCAATCTGCATGAATTCTTTCTGGCCGAGCAAAGCTGCAAGATCGAGTTCCACCCAATCCTGACCGCTTGCATCCTTGTACTGTGCAAGCTGCCAAGCCTGCATATCTTTCGTATGCTTCTGTACCTGCATCTCGTTGATGCTGCGTAAACCAATCAACTGATCAACCAGCAGACCGGCATTGACGCCAAAACGCTGATGCACCAGCAGAATACGGCTTTCATGGGTAAGTGCTCGCGCATCACCGCCGATAAAGTGTGCAAGATCGGTAAGCGCGTAGAGATTGCCACGCACATTTGCCATGCCCATGAACCAGGAATGGGTCAACGGCACCCGAATGATTTCCGGCACCGGCAGGACTTCGCTGATATCCATCAGCGAGACCAGCCCAGACACATTGCCTATCTTGACCCCCAATCTCGTTGAAGAAGCTTCGCGGCCACCCTCGGCGAGGTTTTTCAGCCGGGCAAGAATGTCCTGCTGGTAGGCCTGGAGATTGAGCTTTTTCTTGGCCATTTAACCCAGAGCCTGAATCTTTCCGAGCAGCTCTTCGGCCACTACTGGCTTGATCACGCAATCCTTTGCGCCCTGGCGCATTGCCCAAAGGCGGTCGGTGGCCTGTTCCTTACCCGTACACATGATGACAGGAATGTGCGCGGTAACAGGGTTTTTGGACAGGGCCCGCGTCGCCTGGAAGCCATTGAGGCCAGGCATGATGACGTCCATGATCACCAGGTCGGGCATATCTGCATCCACCTTGGCCAGGCAATCTTCCCCGTTCACGGCCGTGCTGACATTAAAACCAGCCTTCTCGAGCATTTCGGTCAGATACAGCCGATCAGTTTCTGAATCATCGACAACTAATATTTTTTGTATAGCCATGATTTAGTCCGCCTCGGAAGTGTTTGAACCTGCTACTGCATAAGTACGGACCGCCTGCAGCAGAGACTCTTGAGTGAAAGGCTTGGTCAGGTACTGATCCGAGCCCACCATGCGCCCACGCGCGCGATCGAACAAGCCATCCTTGCTGGAAAGCATGATGACTGGCGTGGAGTTGAAACGTGGATTTCGTTTGATCAGAGAACAGGTTTGGTAGCCGTCAAGACGCGGCATCATGATGTCTACGAAGATGATGTCGGGCAGCTGAGAGGAAATTTTCGATAATGCATCGAATCCATCTTCAGCCAGAATGACCTCGCAGCCAGATTGCTTGAGGAAGATTTCCGCGCTGCGACGGATGGTATTGCTGTCATCAATGACCATCACTTTCACACCGGTTAGACTGGTTTCCCCCACCATGGATCTCCCTATTAGTGCTCTATATTCTTGTTATTAAGCTTACACCGCTTGCCTCGTGATGCCATTCTAGCCAGATAAATCAAAAGGACGCAATACCAAAGCTAGAAAAAAGATTAAGTTGTCAACTTAACAACAACAGGTTAAATTAGAGCAAACTCGCCTAACCCGCGGGTAATAAAAACAATAACTACAAACTGATAATAATTAAATTTACATAACAGCCGTTCCAAGCAAGCGGCTCATCAGGGAATCATTATTATGCTAATCAGACAAGAATCCATAACCTCGAAGATGGCATTGAAGGATTTGCCTCCGGCCTCACCGCTACCCAATGCCAATCTCGTCCTGGTCTTCGGTTCCGTCAAACGCTTCAGCGAACCCAAGCTGCAGAATTTTCTGAAAAGCCGTTACCCTGCCGCACAAATCATCGGCTGTACCACTTCCGGGGAAATCTATACGGGTGGCGTGCTGGATGACAGCCTGCAAATTACTGCGATTCTCTGGGAAAAGACGGTACAGCGCGTGGCACATACCAAGATGAGCGGCATGCAGAATTCCTATGAGACCGCTGTGGGGCTGGCCAAACAGCTGAAGGCGGACAGCCTGCGCATGGTGCTGGTCTTGTCTGACGGCCTCAACGTCAATGGTTCCGAATTGCTTGAAGGCTTTCAGAGCGTGCTGGGCGACATACCGATTGTCGGCGGCATGGCCGGCGACAGTGCAGCCTTCGTCAAGACCCTGCAAATTTTCAACGACACCATTTCGGATAACCTCGTGATTGCCGTCGGCCTGTACGGCAACAATCTAATCACCGCCAACGGCGCTTTGGGCGGCTGGAAGCCTTACGGCCCACCGCGCAAAATCACGCGTTCAGAGAAGAACGTCGTTTATGAAATGGACGGCAAGCCTGCGTTGCCGCTCTACCGCATGTATATCGGCGACCAGAACTCCAAGGGGCTGCCTGGTAGTGGTCTGCGCTTCCCATTTGCCATCATTGAAGAAGGCAAGCGCGACGTGGAAAAGGTACGCACGCTGCTGGCCGTCGACCCTGCCAAAAACAGCCTGACTTTCGCCGGCAATGTAGCCGAAGGGGAAACCGTACGTTTCTGCCAGACCACCCACGACCGCCTGGTGGAGGGTGCAGGCGGTGCCGCCAATCTGGTCACCGGTAATCTCGCCTCGACCTCGACCAATCAACCTGGCCTGGCCGTATGTGTAAGCTGCGTTGGCCGCAAGCTGGTAATGACCGACCAGGTATCCGACGAAGTCAAGGCCGTGCAGCAGATTCTTGGCCCTCAGACTTCGCTTACCGGTTTCTACTCCTACGGCGAATTCTGCCCGCGGCCGAATACGACCGACAGCGTGCTGCACAACCAGACCATGACGATTGGTTATATCAGCGAGAACCTGCTAAGCTAACAGCAGGTCGTTTTAACCAGAAACGCCCTCATTCGAGGGCGTTTTGCTTTCCGCAGTACTATCGTACTGCTTCAATCTTTCCATCAAGAAAGGACTCTCTATGAGCACCGTTACCCTGAAAGGAAATCCCGTACAAATCGGCGGCAACTTC
>DASTRT010000164.1:0-4296 GCA_035761085.1 Methylophilaceae bacterium | reverse complement strand
TAGGAGGCTGCAATGTCACTGCAAATTCAAATCGCTTCACGTCGTGATTTCCCCACTCAGGTACTCGGCGACATGCATAGACTGCGTGCCAAGGTTTTCCGAGACCGAATGGGCTGGGACGTACCACTGATGAGCGGCATGGAGATTGATGGGTACGATGCCATCGAACCCACCTATATGATGATCAGTGAAGCGGGTGGCGCGCTCAGGGGTTGCTGGCGAATTCTGCCGACGGAAGGCCCATACATGCTCAAGGATTCCTTTCCGCAGCTGCTGCATGGCCAAGCGGCCCCGGAAGATCCGAAAATCTGGGAGCTGAGCCGTTTTGCCATTGAAACCGAAGGTCGCCACAATTTCGGCTTTTCGGAAGTTGCCATGGAGTCAATTGGCGAGATCATCGCCTATGGCCATCGCATGGGTATCGATCAATATGTGACTGTTACCACGACTGCTATCGAACGGCTGTTGCGCCGTGCCGGTGTCGTCACTTCCCGTTTCGGCCCTCCTATCCAGATCGGTGTGGAAAACGCTGTAGCCCTGTATGTAGATATCGAGAGAACCTATGAAGCGCTGTTTGGAGGGTTGTCCAAGGCTGCATAATCGCTATCCGCAAGCATTTTGTGAAGCCAGACTGCTGGAAGAGCCATGCTAGAATATCTGCATGGCTCTTTTTCACGTTGTCATCCCTGCTGCCGGTACCGGCAGCCGGATGAATTCAGGCACTCCCAAGCAGTATCTGCCGATTGCCGGCAAGCCCATCATTCAACATACCCTAGGCGTTTTTTCTGATAGTCCGCATATCGACTCCATCGTAGTGGCGCTGAGCCCTGGCGATGACTTCTGGAATAAATTGCATATCGCCCTTCATGAGAAGGTCTCCGTGCTGCGTTGCGGAGGCGATTCCCGCTCAGCTACGGTACTCAATGCGCTGGAAACAATGGCTGGTTCTGTTTCCGAGGACGACTGGATCCTGGTGCATGACGCGGTGCGCCCGGGCTTGAGCCAGGCGACATTGAGCCGGCTGCTCGAGACTCTGGAGCAGGACACCGTTGGTGGACTGCTGGCGGTTCCACTCGCTGATACGCTCAAGCGTGCAGATGACGACCAGCGCGTGGAGAAAACCGAGCCGCGCGATCACCTGTGGCAGGCGCAAACACCCCAGATGTTTCGTTATGGCCTGCTGAAAAAGGCCTTGAAGGAGATGGGCTCATCACCGACCGATGAGGCTCAGGCCGTAGAAGCCCTGGGTTTGCGGCCAAAGCTGGTGCAGGGCGAGAGCAGAAATATTAAAATCACTTATCCTCAGGACTTGCAGTTGGCTGAGGCAATATTGGGCATGGCTTCGGAGAAGCGCGCATGATTAAAATCGGACATGGGTTTGACGTGCATCGGCTGGTGGAAGGCCGGCACTGCATCATTGGCGGAGTCGATGTTCCGCATGACAAGGGACTGGAAGGCCACTCGGATGCCGACGTGCTTATCCATGCCATTTGTGATGCCTTGCTCGGAGCTGCAGCGTTAGGCGATATCGGCCGCCATTTTCCGGATACCGATGAGAAGTACAAAGACATCAATTCCCGACAGCTGCTGCATCATGTGGTTTGTCTGCTGAAGAACAAGCACTTCACCATCCTCAACATCGATGCCACCGTGATTGCCCAAGCGCCACGTCTCGCGCCGTACATTCCACAGATGTGCATCAATATTTCCAAATGCTGCGGCTTGCCGCCTGACATGGTCAACGTAAAGGCCACGACTACTGAAAAATTGGGGTTTACCGGTCGCGGGGAAGGCATTGCAGCCGAGGCTGTTTGCCTGATCCAGCGATTTGAAATCTAGGCTTTCAACAATACGATAACGGCACCGCTGCCGCCATCCGCCTTGCGCGCCTGCGCAAAGGCAATCACTTCATCCTTCTGCATCAACCAGCTACGCAGCTTGTTTTTAAGCACGGGTTCTCGATTCCGGGAGCCATGGCCTTTGCCATGGACGATACGGACACAGCGGATACCGTGCTTCCTGCTCTCAAACAGGAAATCCGCCACGTAGCGCCTGGCTTCCTCAACTACGAGGCCGTGCAGGTCAATCGATGCCTGGATAACCCAATATCCGCGCCTGAGCTTGGAAAGGATGTCAGGTGCATGACCTTCCCGCAGGTAAAGCAATTCCTCGCCGCTTTCGAGTTCGTGAACAGGTATGTATTCATCGCTCAACGAGTCCGCGAGGGCTTGCCGCTCATCGCGCAGAAACTGCTGGGGAATGGGTTGGGGGCGAGCAGGGGAGTGGTGTACGCGCTTCGGTTTCAGTGGGCGTGCATCCTTGACGGCTGCCCGGAACAGCGCGGCGTCATCATCCGGCGGATCAGACTCTGCCATTCAACCCCCTAACGGGCGCAGGCGGGATTTCCCGCCATGCCCATGTTTCATTACTCCAAGTTTTACTACTTCAAGCCATCGAGATAGCGCTCGGCGTCGAGCGCTGCCATACAACCGCTGCCGGCACTGGTGACTGCCTGCCGGTAGATATGGTCCTGTACATCGCCGGCGGCGAATACACCGGGAATGCTGGTGGCGGTAGCATTGCCTTCACGGCCGCCTTTGGTGACGATATAACCATTTTCCATTTCCAACTGGCCGGCAAAGATGTCGGTATTGGGCTTGTGTCCGATTGCGATGAACACGCCCTTGAGTGCGATCTCTTTCGAGGCATTGGTCTCGTTGCTGTGAATGCGCATGCCGGTTACACCGCTGTCATCCCCAAGTACTTCTTCCAGCACTGAATTCAGCTCAAGCGCGATCTTGCCTTCCTTGACGCGTTCCATCAGTTTGTCCACCAGAATCGCCTCTGCCCGGAACTTGTCTCGACGGTGGACCAGCGTGACCTTGCTGGCAATGTTGGCGAGATACAAGGCTTCCTCGACAGCAGTATTGCCGCCACCGATGACAGCAACTTCCTGTCCGCGATAGAAGAAGCCGTCGCAGGTTGCACAGGCGGAAACGCCCTTGCCGGCAAATTTTTCTTCCGAAGGCAGACCCAGGTACTGGGCGGAAGCACCAGTAGCTAGAATCAATGCGTCGCAGGTATATTCGCCGGCATCACCAATGAGACGGATGGGCTTTTCGCTGAGTTTGGCCGTATGGATATGGTCGAAAATCAGCTCGGTGTTGAAACGCTCCGCGTG
The DNA here is from genome assembly GCA_035761085.1 of Methylophilaceae bacterium. GTDB lineage: Bacteria > Pseudomonadota > Gammaproteobacteria > Burkholderiales > Methylophilaceae > DASTRT01. The sequence goes on along the minus strand of DASTRT010000164.1, from coordinate 1,115 downwards.
CTTCTGGAAGCGCGCCATCAATTCCGGGCCCATGACGCCATCGGCATCGGCTGGCCAATTGTCCACTTCGGTCGTGGTCATGAGCTGGCCGCCCTGGGCGATACCGGTAATCAGCACGGGTTTGAGGTTGGCGCGCGCGGCATACACCGCTGCGGAATAGCCAGCAGGTCCGGAACCCAGAATCAACACATGAGCGTGTTTGGTGGACATACGTCAAGAACTCCTAATTGGTCTAAGTGAATTATTTTTCGAGCAGGCTGCGCAGCATCCATGCGGTTTTTTCGTGGACCTGCAGGCGCTGAGTCAGCAAATCGGCGCTGGCCTCGTCAGCCGCTCGTTCCACTGTGGGAAATACCGAGCGGGCGGTGCGCACAACGGCTTCGTGGCCGCCGACCAGCTCGCGGATCATATCCTGGGCCTTGGGCACGGATTCGCTCTCCTTGATGGAGCTGAGCCGGACGAAATCACGATAGGTGCCAGGGGCATAAACATCCAGGGCACGGATGCGCTCGGCAACCAGATCAACTGCAAGTGCCAGCTCATTATATTGCTGTTCGAACATTAAATGCAGTGTCTGGAACATGGGTCCAGTCACATTCCAGTGGAAATAGTGTGTCTTGAGGTAGAGCGTATAGGTGTCGGCAAGCAGGCGGGATAGGCCTTCCGCAATTTCCTTGCGATCTTGTTCCTTGATTCCAATATCCATAATTCTTCCTTTCCTGAATGATGACTACAACATGAAAGAACACAGGCTGAATGTTAGGTTCCTCTTTGTTGTAGTGCAAATTGATAATCCTGATCTGGGTGATAAATAGTTTTTAGCGTTGGGAACGCGCATTTCCAGCTGAGCAATAGCGATTGACTATGCTGATATAATGCTGTGCAAGCGGTTATCGGACAGGCTTCCACATCTTGTTTTTCCATAAAAAATCTGCTGCGCTGAACAGCCGACGCCAGATGGCTTCCCCAAAAAGCGTCCGCCTGATTCGTGAGGCTTGGTGGCTAGCACTGGTTGTCCTGGGCGTTTATCTGGCCGCTATCCTGGTTACCTACAATCCCGACGATCCTTCCTGGTCTCACAGCGCCAGCGACAGTACGATCATCCACAATGCCGG
>DASTRT010000163.1:0-2858 GCA_035761085.1 Methylophilaceae bacterium | reverse complement strand
AGATCGCGGTTCAGGCTGCGCTCGGGGAAAAGGTCAATCTGCTCGGGCAAGCGCAGCGTTTCATGATCGCGCCAGGACAATTCCACGCGTTCGCCGCTGCCTGCAATGCGTTCCATCCAGCGGCGGCGTGCGCCATGGCGTATCGCTGGTGCCGCGGATATGTTGAGGCCGGCGTCACCGCCGAAAGCGCGGAACAGGACGCCCGCGCTCTTGCCGATTTCGTCGAGCCGCACGGCGGCTTCCGGATGGCGATGGCTCGCCGCCCGCGTGATCAGCTTATCCCACAAACCGCCGATGAATTCTTCCATGCCATGGCTCCCGGTTCAGGTTGTTCTATTTGCCGAAGGTGGCGTCGATGACTTCCTGCAGCGCGACAGCCGTATCGGCGTCGTCGGTCAGCGTTTCCACGAGCGCTGCCCGACAGGCCAGCAATGGATCGCAGCCGTCGCGGATCAGCGTGGCGGCATAGACCAGGAGCCGCGTGCTGGCCACCTCTTCCAGATCGTGATCGCGCAATGCGCGGAAGGCATTGCCGATGGAAACGAGGCGCTTGGCTGTCAACGGGGCAATGCCGGTTTCACTGACGAGGATGCTTTCCTCCTGCACCGGATCGGGGAATGCGAAGCTCAGCGAGACGAAACGCTGGCGCGTGGAGGGCTTCATGCCCTTGAGGAAATTCTGGTAGCCGGGGTTGTACGACACCACCAGCATGAAACCCGGAGCCGCCTTGATGATCTCGCCGGTGCGATCTATGGGCAGCACGCGACGGTCATCTGCCAGCGGGTGCAGCACCACGGTGGTATCCTTGCGCGCCTCGACCACTTCATCCAGGTAGCAGATGCCGCCCTCGCGCACTGCGCGGGTCAGCGGGCCATCGCTCCAGATGGTTTCGCCGTTGCCGATCAGGTGTCGGCCGACGAGGTCGGCAGCCGTGAGATCGTCATGACAGGCCACGGTATACAGCGGCAGATTGAGGCGTGCCGCCATGTGGGCGACGAAGCGCGTCTTGCCGCAGCCGGTCGGCCCCTTGATCAGCATGGGCAGATGGTTGCGCCAGGCCCTTTCGAACAGCTCCACTTCGTTGCCCTGCGGCTGGTAGAACGGCACCACGCCTTCCGCCGGCCTGATGTCTTTCAATGCGCTCAATGCACTCATGTTGTTCTCCTCTCAAGCCAGTTGGTAAGCCAGCGCGATCAGGCCGCCGACGATCAGGAAGTACGCCAGGATCAGGATGCGCCAACCGGTGTGCACACGGCGCAGCCCCATGAAGTAGTTGGCCACCATCTGGCCCTTGACCAGTGCGATCAGCAGCACGGCCAGCATGGCACCGCTGCCGGCCGGGCCGGATTGGCCGATGCTGAAGGTCGTGAGCGTCAGCGCGACCAGCAGCAGCCAGATCATGGTGGAGAACCAGTTGGGTTGAATTTGGGTATGCATATAGACCTCAGCGAATCACGTAAACCAGCGGAAAAAGAATGATCCATAACAGATCGACCATGTGCCAGAACGAAGCGCCGGTCTCGACGCCAACGTAATCCCGGCTGCTGTAGCCGCCGCGCCATGCCTTGGCGATGATGAAGGCCAGGATGACCATGCCCATCAGCACGTGCATGAAATGGAAGAAGGTGAGCGACAGGTAGAACATGTAAAAGGTGTTGGTCGTGAGGGTGATGCCCTCGGCAAACTTGTCGGCGTATTCCACGCCCTTGATCGCGACGAATACGCCGCCGAGCAGCAATGCGCCGGTCAACCAGCCGGCGCAGGCTTTCGACCAGCCCTGGCGAATGGCGGTGACTGCACGCATGACGAAATAGCTGCTGGTGATCAGCACCAGCGTGTTGATTGCGCCGGCTCTGCGATCCAACGTGGCTTGCGATGCATCGAACAGATCCACGTCGTGCGCCCGCGCAAAGGCATAGACGACGAACAGGATGCCGAATGCCAGCATCTCGGCGAGGATGAATATCCAGATCGCAAAGTCGCCGGGCAATCCTTCGCGCCTGGCCTCGTCAGGGGCTGGTGCGGCGAAGCTGTCAGCGGCGAGTGCTTGCGTTTTCATTTGATTGGTCTCCTATACAACCGGGTGATTCATGGGCAATGCCGAAAAAGGTGGGGAGAGGAAATGGCGAACCTCTCCCCGGGGGCACTACACCTTCAAGGCAGCCGCCTTGCCGCCCTTTGCGAAAAAGCTGCTGATGTAGGTGGCGAGGCCGATGGCGAACATCACGCCGGCACCTTCACGCAGCCAGTAAAAGATCATGATCTGGCTCTGGGTGGCCATGAAGCCCAGCGGCGCTTCGGCCATACGTTGCAGCCAGACCTGCAGGATGCCGGCGCCGGTCAGCAGCAGCGTGATCAGCAGCATGGCGATGCTCATGAGCCAGAAAGCGGTCTTTTCCAGCGTCTGCGCCCTGGGCGGATTGGCAGCCCGGCCGCGCAGGATGGGCATGGCATACGAGATCATGGTCAGCACCACTGCCACATAGGCGCCAAAGAACGCCATGTGGCCGTGCGCCGCGGTGAGCTGCGTGCCATGCGTGTAGTAGTTGACCGGGGCCAGCGTATGCAGGAAGCCCCAGACGCCCGCACCAAGGAAAGCCATCACGCTGGTGCCGAGCGCCCACAGCACGGCAGCCTGGTTGGGGTGCTCGCGGCGGCGGCGGTTCACCATGCTGAAGGCGAACACCGTCATCATGAAGAAGGGGATAGGCTCCAGTGCGGAGAATACCGAACCCCACCATTGCCAGTATTCCGGTGCGCCGATCCAGTAGTAGTGGTGGCCGGTACCGATCAGGCCGGAGATCAGCGTCATGGTGATGATGACGTACAGCCACTTCTCCACCACTTCGCGGTCCACG
>DASTRT010000162.1:0-4014 GCA_035761085.1 Methylophilaceae bacterium | reverse complement strand
CAATGCCGGCAAATCCACCTTCATCCGCTCGGTGTCCGCCGCGCGGCCCAAGGTAGCGGATTACCCGTTCACCACACTGCAGCCCAATCTGGGTGTGGTACGTATCGATACCAACCGCAGCTTCGTTATTGCCGATATTCCCGGGCTCATCGAGGGCGCTGCGGAAGGAGCCGGCCTCGGCCATCAGTTCTTGCGTCACCTGTCGCGCACCAGCCTGCTGCTGCACCTGGTGGACATTGCGCCGCTGGATGGGGAAACCGATCCGGTGCAGGAAGCGCGCGCCATCGTCGAGGAATTGAGAAAATATGACGAGGCGCTTTACAATAAGCCGCGCTGGCTGGTGCTGAACAAGATCGACATGCTGGCTGATCCCAAGGCCGAGGCGGACAAGTTCGTCTGCGAGTTCGGCTGGAAAGGACCATGTTTTGCCATTTCCGCCATCAGCGGTACCGGTTGCCGAGAGCTGACTTACGCCATTATGGAATATCTGGAAAACGCCAAAAAAGAACACCTGGAAATGCAGGCGCAGGCGCCAACCGATGGGAATACCGCCCAGTCATGAAATCGCTGCTGCTTGATGCCGATTGCCTGGTGATCAAGGTGGGCTCCAGCCTGGTAACCAATAACGGCACCGGGTTGGATCGCGACGCCATTGCCGCCTGGGCAGACCAGATCGCTCAGCTGGTGAAGCAGGGCAAGAGTGTCATCCTGGTCTCCAGTGGTGCAGTGGCTGAAGGCATGCAGCGTCTGGGCTGGAAGAAGCGGCCGACCGCCATCAATGAATTGCAGGCGGCCGCGGCCGTCGGCCAGATGGGGTTGGTGCAGATGTATGAATCCTGCTTCAGCCGGCATAATCTGCATACGGCGCAGGTGCTGCTGACGCACGACGACCTGTCGGATCGCAAGCGTTACCTCAATGCGCGGAGCACGTTGCGCACCTTGCTGGACATGAACGTCATTCCCATCATCAACGAGAATGACACCGTGGTGACGGACGAGATTCGCTTCGGCGACAACGATACGCTGGCCTCGCTGGTGGCCAACCTGATCGAGGCCGACACGCTGGTGATCCTGACCGACCAGCCCGGGCTTTACACGGCTGATCCGCGTAAGGTACCTGACGCGCAGTTCATCCAGCACGAAACTGCCGGCAATCCGGCACTGGAAAAGATGGCCGGCGGCGCCGGCAGCAGCATCGGCAGCGGCGGCATGCTGACCAAGATACTGGCGGCCAAACGGGCGGCGCGCAGTGGCGCCCATACCATTATCGCTTCTGGCCGTGAGCAGGACGTGCTGGTGCGACTGGCAAATGGCGAAGTCATCGGTACCCAGTTGCAGGCACCGCAGGTCAAGACGGTGGCGCGCAAGCAGTGGCTGGCCGATCATCTGCGTGTCGGCGGCAGCCTGACGCTGGATGCCGGCGCAGTGAAGGCGCTGTGCCACGACAAGAAAAGTCTGCTGCCGATCGGCGTTACGGCGGTCAAGGGCAGCTTCGAGCGCGGCGACGTGGTCGCCTGTCTGGATGCCGAAGGCCAGGAGATTGCCCGCGGCCTGGTGAACTACACTTCAGCCGAGACCTCGCGTATCCTGCGACAGCCCAGCAGCGAGATTTCGCGCATACTCGGCTATGTGGATGAAGCCGAGCTTATCCATCGCGATAACCTCATTCTTATGCAGTAGGGAGGAAGAATGGCCGACAACAAACCACAAGTGGCAATCGTTATGGGTTCCGACAGCGACTGGCCGGTCATGAAGGCAGCGGCGCAGATGCTGGCGGATTTCGGCGTGACCTATGAAGCGCGCGTCGTTTCAGCGCACCGCACGCCGGATCTCATGTTCGAGTTTGCCGAGAAAGCGGCAGCCAATGGCTACAAGGCCATCATCGCCGGCGCCGGTGGCGCGGCTCACCTGCCGGGCATGATCGCCGCCAAGACAACCTTGCCGGTGCTGGGCGTGCCGGTGCCATCCAAGCACCTGCAAGGACAGGATTCGTTGCTGTCCATCGTACAGATGCCCAAGGGCATTCCGGTTGCCACCTTTGCCATCGGCGAAGCCGGCGCCGCCAATGCCGGCCTGTTTGCGGTTTCCATCCTGGCTACGCAGGATGCCGCATTAGCGAGCAAGCTGGAAAAATTCCGCGAAGCACAGGCGGGCAAGGTGCTCGCCATGCAGTTGAACGACAAGCCCTGATCGTCAGTTTTAGTTTCTGGAGCAACATTGAGTAATCAGCCTAAATCTTCCCCGATTTTGCCGCCTGCGATGCTTGGCATGCTGGGCGGTGGCCAGCTCGGCCGCTTCTTCGTCATCGCCGCCCATGAGATGGGCTACAAGGTCACCGTGCTGGACCCGGACAAGAACAGCCCTGCCGGTCGGATAGCCGATGTGCATCTGTGTGCGCCCTATGACGACGTCGAGGCCTTGCAAAAGCTGGCCAAGACTTGCGAGGCAGTGACCACGGAATTCGAGAACGTGCCTGCTGCCACCATGGAATATCTGGCGAAATCCCGTATCGTGCGCCCTAGTGCACAGGCGGTCGCCATCGCCCAGAACCGCGTGCTGGAAAAGAATTTCGTGCGTGCAGCCGGCCTGCCGGTTGCGCCCTTCGTCGTCGTCGAGTCTGCCAAGGACATTCCGGAAGAGGGCGTTTATCCCGGCATTCTCAAGGTGGCGCGCTTTGGTTATGACGGCAAGGGCCAGGTGCGGGTTGCAAACCCGGCCGAGGCGCGGGCCGCGTTTGAAACCCTGGGTCGTGAGGTTTGCGTGCTGGAACAGATGCTGTCGCTGGATTATGAAGTGTCGGTAATCCTGGCGCGCGATGCCGAGGGCAACATAGCGGCTTTCCCGACTGCGGAGAACAGCCATCTCAACGGCATTCTCGATATCAGCATCGTGCCCGCCCGTGCGCCGACCGAGCTGCACGAAGAGGCCCACCAGTACGCCATGCATATCGCCGAGCAACTCGATTACGTCGGCGTGCTGGCCGTGGAATTCTTCGTCAGCGACGGCAAGCTGCTGGTCAACGAGATGGCGCCGCGGCCGCACAATTCCGGCCACTACACCATCGACGCCTGCGTCACCAGCCAGTTCGAGCAGCAGGTGCGTGCCTTGACCGGCCAGCCGCTGGGCGACCCACGCATGCACAGCTATGCGGTGATGGTGAACATCCTGGGCGACGTCTGGGAAAAGGGCGAGCCGGCCTGGGACAAGCTGCTGGCATACCCGCAGCTCAAGCTGCATCTGTATGGCAAGCATGAGGCGCGGCCGGGCCGCAAGATGGGGCATTTCACCATGCTGGGCAAGGATGTTGAGACCGTGGTGGCGCTTGCCATGCAGGGCCGCAGCGATCTGGGGATAGGCTCTCTGGCCTGGTAGGTGATGCCGGAAGCGGCCAACAAAAAAGCCGAACGATTGTTCGGCTTTTTCATTTTGAAGCGCTGATCTTACTGCATTGCCTTGATGGCGGAACTCAGGCGGCTCTTGTGGCGTGCGGCCTTGTTCTTGTGGATGATCTTCTTGTCGGCAATCCGGTCGATCACACTCACGTTTTCGTTGAAGGCGCTTTGTGCAGCAGCCTTGTCGCCACCTTCTACTGCCTTGATGATCTTCTTGATCGCGGTACGCAAAGCGGAACGCAAGCTCGCATTATGTGCGCGTTGCTTGATCGCCTGACGAGCGCGTTTTCTAGCCTGTGCGGTATTAGCCATGAATAATCCTGAATCTGATATCGAATTGCGAAAGCCGAGCATGGTAGCGATTTTTGTCTTTTATTGCAAGGAATTCCGTCGCGTTTGATAGAAGCCGTGGCGCTCTTGCATGCTAGAATCCCGCCTGACCCATCTACGACAAAATCCTGCATGAATCTCCTGAAAGCCCTGGCAACGGTCGGAAGCATGACTTTCCTGTCGCGCATCCTGGGCTTTGTCCGCGATACGCTGGTCGCCCGGGTGTTCGGTGCTGGGCTGTATACCGACGCCTTTTTCGTCGCCTTCAAGATTCCCAACCTGTTGCGGCGGC
>DASTRT010000161.1:0-4368 GCA_035761085.1 Methylophilaceae bacterium | reverse complement strand
GATTGGCATGCATCTTTTCCGCGAAACACGGATCGCCGGCAAAATGCACATCGAGACCGGACATCCGATTGAAACCCACACTCAGGTCATAGCCTTGTGCCGCAATTTGCGCCTGTGCACGACGGATGAAGTTCTCATAACGCACATAATTGCGCAGCCCCCTGGTTGGAATCACGCGTACACCGATATCTGCAGGAGGGCGGTCTCCCTCCCAGGATATTGTGTAGATGTCTACCTGATGGCCCAGATTCACCAGTTGCCTGGCTATGCGCAGCATGTCGCGCTGCAAACCGCCATAGGGAAAATACTTGAATATGAGAAAAGCAAACTTCAATGAAAGTTTGGCCGAGAGGCACTTGAATCAGTGATTCCAGCATTGTATGCGAAAATAGCGCCCATGCGACTCCTGATCGTCAAGACCTCATCGCTGGGCGATGTCATCCATAATCTGCCCATCGTTGCCGATATTCATTCCCATTTCCCGGACATGCGCATCGACTGGCTGGTCGAGGAAAGTTTTGCCGACATTCCGCGGCTGCATCCGGGCGTAGACTCCGTCATTACAGTAGCCGCGAGGCGCTGGCGCAAAAATCTGCGGAGCGCGAAAACCTGGTCGGAGATTGCCGATTGCCGTAGCGCCTTGCGCAATAATGGCTACGATCTCGTGCTCGATACCCAGGGCCTGGTCAAAAGCGCATTTTTCGCACGATTTGCCAATGCCCCGATCCATGGCGGCGATCAGACAGCCGCACGGGAACGGCTTGCCGCATTTTTCTATCAGTACCGCCACACTGTCGCGTGGGGGCAGCATGCCGTACTGCGCAATCGGCAGCTCGCCGCGCTGGCTCTGGGCTACTCTCTACCCATCAGCGGCCCTGATTACGGCCTGCACCTGGGGCTCGAAAAAAGCGACCAGCAGGCTTTCAATTCCGCCAATCCCTATGTGATGGGTTTGCACGGCACGAGCCAGGAAGCCAAGCTGTGGCCCACCGAGAACTGGATTGCCCTCGGCAGTGAACTCACCGCAAGAAGCACCAGCCTGATCCTGCCCTGGGGCAACGAATCGGAATACCAGCGGGCCCAAACCATCGCCGCCAGCGTGCCGCTTGCCATGGTTCTGCCCAAACTCAGCATCAAGGAACTGATCAGCGTGTTTGCAGGCGCCAGGGCTGCCGTCGGTGTCGACACCGGGCTTTCCCATCTGGCCGTGGCGCTCAGGCTGCCCACCATCGCCATCTACACGAATACCGATCCCAGCCTCACCGGCGTCTATCCGGAAGACGATTCCCCCGCCATTAACCTGGGTGGGCGCTATCAAATGCCCAACCCTAGCCTCGTTATCGAAAATTTATCCCGGTTTTTGTAATTCCCGGCTTGAAATTGCCTTGGATAACCCCATTTCTTACATATCGTCTGAAAATTGTTAACCGTTAGAGCATAAGAGGATCCCATGCAACAAGAAGACCAAACCCCGGAGGCTACCGCCCAGAACGCCGAACAGGCGAATGTGGACGCAACACCGAGCCTCGAGGAAATGCTGCAATTGGCCGAGCGCAAGGCGCAGGAACACTATGATGCCTGGATGTACGCCAAGGCAGAGGGCGAGAATATCCGCCGCCGAGCCATGGATGATGTCGACAAGGCGCGCAAATATGCCCTGGAAAAATTTTCCGGCGAGTTACTGGCCGTCAAGGACAGCCTGGAAGCCGCTCTCACCGTAGAAAACGCCACGCTGGAAAGCTACCGCAACGGCGTCGAGCTGACGCTGAAACAGCTCGCTTCCGTGTTCGAAAAATTCAACCTGGCCGAGATCAACCCGGTCGGCGAGAAGTTCGACCCCAACCGTCACCAGGCAATCAGTGCCGTAGAGTCAGAGGCTGAACCGAATACGGTGGTCAACGTGCTGCAGAAAGGCTATCTGCTCAATGAGCGAGTCCTGCGGCCTGCGCTGGTTATGGTCGCGAAAGCCAAAGGATGAGCTTCGGCTTGAATTTTTCCGGGCTATCCCCATTTTCGGAACATCGGTATTGAACTTATTGAACTCCAACTATTGAAGAACTAAGGAATCCATCATGGCAAAGATTATTGGTATTGACCTGGGCACCACGAACTCCTGTGTGGCCGTCATGGAAGGCGGCAAGCCGCGCGTCATCGAGAATGCCGAAGGCGCTCGCACCACCCCCTCCATCGTCGCTTATCAGGAAGATGGTGAAATCCTGGTGGGTGCGCCTGCCAAACGTCAGGCTGTCACCAACCCCAAGAATACGCTGTTCGCCGTCAAGCGGCTGATCGGCCGTCGTTTCGACGAGAAAGAAGTGCAGAAGGACATCGACCTGATGCCCTATACCATCACCAAGGCTGACAACGGCGACGCCTGGGTGGAAGTGCGCGGCCAGAAGATGGCGCCACCACAGATTTCCGCCGAAGTGCTGCGCAAGATGAAGAAGACCGCCGAGGATTACCTGGGCGAGGAAGTCACCGAAGCCGTCATCACGGTACCGGCCTACTTCAACGACAGCCAGCGCCAGGCCACCAAGGACGCCGGCCGCATCGCCGGCCTGGAAGTCAAGCGCATCATTAACGAGCCGACGGCTGCCGCACTGGCCTTCGGCCTCGACAAACAGGAAGGCGACCGCAAGATTGCCGTGTATGACCTCGGTGGCGGCACCTTCGACATCTCCATCATCGAAATCGCCCAGGTGGAAGGCGAGCACCAGTTCGAAGTGCTGTCGACCAACGGCGACACCTTCCTCGGCGGCGAAGACTTCGACAATCGCCTGATCGATTTCCTGGCTGACGAATTCAAGAAGGAAAACGGTCTGGATCTGCGTAACGACCTGCTGGCCAAGCAGCGCCTCAAGGAAGCTGCCGAAAAGGCCAAGATCGAGCTCTCTTCCAGCGCGCAGACCGAAGTCAATCTGCCATACATCACGGCTGACGCGACAGGTCCCAAGCATTTGGTCGTCAAGATCACGCGCGCCAAGTTCGAAAGCCTGGTAGAAGACCTCATCGAACGTACGGCCGAACCCTGCCGCATTGCGCTCAAGGACGCGGGCGTCAAGGCTTCCGATATCACCGACGTCATTCTGGTCGGCGGCCAGACCCGCATGCCCAAGGTGCAGGAGAAGGTCAAGGAAATCTTCGGCAAGGAGCCGCGCAAGGACGTCAATCCCGATGAAGCTGTAGCCGTCGGCGCTGCCATCCAGGGCGGCGTACTGCAAGGCGAAGTGAAGGATGTGCTGCTGCTCGACGTGACCCCACTGTCCCTGGGTATCGAAACCTTGGGCGGCGTGATGACCAAGCTCATCAAGAAGAACACCACGATCCCCACCAAGGCTTCGCAAGTGTTCTCCACCGCCGACGACAACCAGTCGGCCGTGACCATCCACGTGCTGCAGGGCGAGCGCGAAATGGCTTCCGGCAACAAGAGCCTGGGCCAGTTCAACCTGTCCGACATTCCACCGGCACCACGCGGTATGCCGCAGATCGAGGTCACCTTCGACATTGACGCCAACGGCATCCTGCACGTTTCTGCCAAGGACAAGGCGACCGGCAAGGAAAACAAGATCACCATCAAGGCCAACTCCGGTTTGTCCGAGGATGAGATCAAGCGCATGGAAGAAGATGCCGCCCGCTATGCCGATGAAGACCGCAAGCTGCGTGAACTGGTCGACGCCCGCAACGCCGGCGACAACATGCTGCACAGCGTGAAGAAATCGCTGGGCGAACATGGCGGCCAACTGGAAGCCGATGAAAAGGGCAAGATCGAGGCAGCCATGTCCGAGCTCGAAGAAGCGCTCAAGGGCGACGACAAGGACACCATCGAGGCCAAGACCAACGCGCTGATGGAAGCTTCCCACAAGCTCGCTGAGAAGATGTATGCTCAAAACCAGCCGCAGCCCGACACCGGCGAACCGCAAGCCGAGAAGCCCGTGGATGCCGACGTGGTCGACGCCGAGTTTGAGGAAGTCAAGAACGACAAAAGCTGATTTTTGAACCGGCCATGAAGCACCTTCGGGATTTCTGCAGGAATCCCTTTGGTGCTTTGTGCCCTTAATGGCAGGAAATATGGCAAAACGTGATTATTACGAAGTACTCGGGGTCAACCGCGATGCTTCGGAAGAAGAAATAAAAAAGGCCTACCGCAAGCTGGCAATGAAGTACCACCCGGACCGCAATCCGGATAACCCCAAGGCGGAAGAGCATTTCAAGGAAGCCAAGGAAGCCTATGAAATGCTCTCCGACGAGCAGAAGCGCGCGGCCTACGACCAGTTTGGTCACGCCGGCGTTGACCCCAGCGCCGGCCCTGGACCTGGCGGCGCCGGCTTCGGCAACTTCTCCGACGCTTTCGGTGATATTTTCGGCGAT
>DASTRT010000160.1:0-2287 GCA_035761085.1 Methylophilaceae bacterium | reverse complement strand
GTCTTCTGGATGCCGGTCATGGGCATCGGACTGCGCAGGTGCATCAGCCCGATAATCTCCCCCTGGGCGAGAATGGGGATGCAGAGGTAGCTGACCAACTGATCCGAGACATGCCGGCATTTCAAGCCGGGATGCCGGCTGTCCAGGATATAGGTCTTGCTCTGTCTTAATGCCCAGCAGTCATCGACGGCCAGGGCCTTGTCCTGTGAAGGGATCTCTCCCCAGACAGCAATGGCGTTAAATATGTCGGTGGTGGGCTGCCGAATATAAAGCGCGCCCGCGGCAGTTGGGAACAGCTGTTGGGCAAACTTGCAGGTAATGCCGGCAGCCTCTTCAATATTCTGGCTGACCAGCAGCAGCTGGCTCATTTGCGAGAGCAGGCGCAACACCTGCCCGGTTTCATTCTGCTCGGTTCCCCTTTGTTCCAGACCGGCAGCCAGCGCGTCCATGGCCGCTGCAATCTGCCTGAGTTCATCCTCCCCCGGCTCAAGGACGATATGCGCGTGCAGATCTCCTGCCCGGATTCGCTTGAGCGTTTGCAGCAACCGGCGGACGTCCTGGAATAACGCCCGGTCAAGTGCCAGCCAGACGGTCAGCAAAGAGAGCAGACAGGCGAGGACGATGGCGCCTATGGCAACGGGATTGGCAACGACAGCGGCAAGATCTGTGGTCACGGCAAAAACCGGGATCAGGCCGATGCCGAAAGCGGCCATAATCCTGATTTTCAGTCCATTGAAAGGGAGGCGTGGCATGAAGCGGTGGTTTCCCGGATAAGTGTCAGAAGTCGCAAAATGGCTGCCCGATGTGTTTTTAGAATAGACAAGCAGGGAGAAAGTAATCTTTGCCAGGTCAGACCATTAATGCCACACGGCTTTTGAAACCTTGGCGTTTTTTATTGTCTAAAAAAATGCCGGATGGCACATTTGACAGGTTGATCATTGTTGCGATGCGACTGGAGGTGAAATTATGATGCCAACTGACAACAGCACAATCTATCGCCTGCATCAGACCGCGCAAAAGCGTTCGACTGTGGATGCCTGGCAGGAAATGGATGTTTCGGGATCTCCGGAGGTGACACCGCTGCCCATTGACCGGGCGCTGGACCGCGGGAAGGACATTGAATACCTGAAGCAGTGCTATACCGTCGCGCCCAAGCCGGAGTTCGGCCATCAGCTCCATGGCTGGCCGCAGCCCAATCCCTGGCAGAAACCGATCGACAAAGCCGGCGATGTGATGCACGGCTATCACGGCGGTTAAAGAGGAGGCATCTTTCGGCCTGGCTTTCATCCACATTGAAGGCCGGGCTCACCGCAACGATTCCACGTTCCTTCGAAAATGCATAAAACGGAGTTTGCTGGCACGGACGTTGGGACCTTGTCCTTCAAAAAGAACCGAAGACGCTTTTCAGATGCCTCATGGAATGCATGTTGAACAGCCAATTTGTTGAATGGAACAGGCATGATGGAAGCTAACTTCTCCATATTCCATACACAGATTGCGTTCCTGCTCGGGCTTCTGGTAGCCGTCGCAGTGCTTGTCTATATTGCCCGCCGCATCAATGTCGCTTATCCGGTGCTGTTGGTGCTCGGCGGCCTGGTGCTGGGCCTCATTCCTGGCCTTCCCACCATCGAATTGAAACCGGACATCGTGTTTCTGCTGTTCATGCCACCGCTCCTCTACTGGGAGTCCCTGACCATTCCCATCCGCGACCTGCGTAAAAACCTGCGACCCATCGCTTCCCTAGCTATCGGTCTCGTTCTTTTTACGGATGTCGCGGTAGCTTGGGTGGCTCATGCCGTCACCCCCGGCCTCAGCTGGCCGGCCGCCTTTATTCTGGGCGCGGTCGTGGCCTCGACCGATGAGGTGGCGGTGGCGGAGATTTCCCGTCACCTGCGCCTGCCGCACCGGGTGATGGCGGTGCTGGAAGGGGAGAGCCTGCTGAACGACGCGGTGTCCGTTGTTGCCTTCCGGATGGCGGTGGGCGCCGCTGTCACCGGTTTTTTTTCGCTGGCACAGGCCGGCTTGCAGTTCCTGACTGTGGGGCTTGGCGGCATCGCTATCGGTCTGTCTCTCGGCTGGTGCATCGTCAAGGTGCGTCGCCTGCTCTATGATGCGGCCGTGGAGAACACCATTTCGTTGTTAACGCCTTTCGCCGCTTATCTGCTGGCAGAATCCGTCTCCGTGTCGGGGATTATCGCTGTTGTCTCGGTCGGCCTGTATCTGGAAAAGCATATACCCCGCATTGTTTCCCCACGGTCACGGTTGCAGGCGCAGGGTTTCTGGCAGA
>DASTRT010000159.1:0-3607 GCA_035761085.1 Methylophilaceae bacterium | reverse complement strand
GGCCGAGAAGCGCATCAGCGAACCGCAGCTGCCGATTTACACCTCACTGGTGCTTTCCGGCCAGGATATTGCAGCCGTCTGTTTCGCTCAGGTGCGCGCCGACGAGCAGCGGTTTGTCGGTATCGCCGCAGACACTGATGTGCTGCCTGGTATCAAGGCTTTGCAGGAGGCGGAGAAGATGTTTCCGCAGGAAACCTTCCCTGACTGGATTACGCTGCTAAGCCACTGGAAAACGAGTATCGAGGCGATTGCCCATGAGCTTATCTGTGGCGAAGCCGCGGTGACGTTCGAGCAGGAAAGCGATTTGCGCGATTGCGAGGTAAAACCGCTGCTGCGGCTGCCGGAACGCGCGCTGCAGATCGAGGCGATGCATGGGGAGCAGCATGGCGAATAACGATCTGCTGCAGCTTGACGCCGAGAACCGAGAGCGTGCACTGGCGCTGGAATCCTTCATCGTCGAGGCGCCAGCGGGAGCCGGCAAGACCGAGCTGCTGACCCAACGTTATCTGCGGCTGCTGGCGCTGGTAAACGAGCCCGAGGAAATCGTCGCCATCACTTTCACCAACAAGGCGGCGGCCGAGATGGCAAACCGCATACTGACCAGTTTGCAGGATGCGGCTGACGACAAGCCGGTGGAGATGGCGCACAAGCAAAAGACTCGTGAGCTGGCCAATGCAGCGCTCAAACGCTCCGAATCGCGCGGCTGGAATCTGTTGGCGCAACCAGCGCGGCTTCGTATCAATACCATCGATTCGCTGAGCAGTCTGTTGGCGCGGCAGATGCCCCTCATGAGCCGGTTCGGTGCGCAGCCTGCAGTGGTCGAGGATGCGACGGTGCTTTACGAGGAAGCTGCGAGTCGCGCCATTGCCTCCCTGGAAGATGAAACTGCCAACGACCCGGTCAAGGCCGCGTTGCGCTATTTCGATAACGATGCCATGCGGCTCAAAAACCAGCTGGCGCAGATGCTGGCCCGGCGCGATCAGTGGCTGCCGCATGCAGGCCGTCATGCGATCGAGGACGAGGCTGCACGAGCACTTCGCCATCTGATTCAGCAGGATATGAATGCAGCCGCGAGAGTGCTGCATGAAGGCATCCAGCAGCAATTGATGCCGGTGGCACGGTATGCGGCCAGCAACCTGCCTTGCGAGCATTGTCTTTCGCTGTTGCTGGATTGGGAGACGCCGCTGTTGCCGCGCCACGAATCGCTAAGCTTGTGGTTATCGGTCTGCGATTTCCTGCTGACGCAGGATGGCGGCTTCCGCAAGGAAGGCGGCCTCAACAAGAATCACGGCTTCCCGGCGGTGGATGAAGGCCGGCGACAGAAAAAGACCCTGGTCGAGATCATCGAACTCATCCCCGATGCTGCCCCGCTCGCCAAGCTGCGACGCTTGCCGGATCTGCGCGACATGGACGAGGAGCGACGCATTGTCGGCGCGCTGGCAAGGCTGTTGCAGCTGGCCACGGCGCACCTGATCACGGTATTTCGAGAAGCGGGCGAGGTCGATTTCGTCGAAGTGTCGCAGCGTGCGCTACAGGCGCTGGAGAGCGAAGGCGGACCCACCGATCTGGCCCTCAAGCTTGATTATCGCATCCAGCACCTGCTGGTGGATGAATTCCAGGATACCAGCCCGGCACAGGTAAAGTTGCTGGAAAAACTCATGGCCGGCTGGGAGCCGGGCGATGGCCGTACCATTTTCTGTGTGGGCGATCCCATGCAATCCATCTACCGCTTCCGCAAGGCGGATGTCGGATTATTCCTGGACGTTTCGGCGAAAGGCATCGGTCATATCCCGTTGCAGCGTCTGCAGCTCACACGCAATAACCGTTCGTGTCCGGCTATCGTGGATTGGGTGAATTCAGCCTTCAAGGGCATATTTCCTGCTCGGGACAGCGTCGTCTCGGGTGCGATCAGCTACCGAGAATTCGCCGCCACGCGTGAAAACCTACCAGGTGAAGGTGTGGCAGTGCAGGCAATCACGCTGGAGCAAGGCACTGACGCGGAAACCTGTGCCGCATTGGAAGCGCAGCGCATCGTGGAAATCATCAAGCAGGAGCAGGCGGAGTATCCACAACGCTCCATAGCTGTACTGGTGCGGGCACGCAATCATCTGCATGCACTGGTCGCCGAGATCCGCCGCAATCATCGCGAGCTGCGCTTCCAGGCGGTGGAAGTGGAAGCGCTGGCTGGCAGGCAAAGCATCCAGGACTTGCTGGCACTGACGCGCGCGCTTGTCCACCGTGCCGATCGGGTGAACTGGCTGGCAGTGCTGCGCGCACCGTGGTGTGGCCTGCAGCTGTCTGACCTGCACGCCCTGGCAGCCGATGATCATTTCTCTACCGTCTGGCAGCTTATGCAAGAGGAAGAGCGTATCGGCAGGCTAAGTGAAGACGGCCGTCAACGCCTGCTGCATGTGCGGCAGATTTTGGCAGAAGCCTTTGCCCATCAGGGCCGGCAGTCCATACGACGCTGGGTGGAATCCACCTGGCTCAAACTGGGTGGGCCGCAATGCCTGTGGGAAGAAGGCGATGTACGCGACGTGCAGGGCCTGCTGGACTTGATTGACAAGTTGGAGGCCGGCGGACGTTTCGATATTGCGGCGCTGGAGGAAGGTATTGCCGGCCTTTATGCCGCGCCGGACGTGAATGCGCCGGACTCGCTGCAATTCATGACCATCCACAAGTCCAAGGGGCTGGAATTCGATACCGTGATCCTGCCCGGGCTGCACCGTCAGCCCAACCGTGGCGATCAGCCCCTGATTCTGTGGGAAGAAGTGCCGATCGAGGATTTGGGCCCGCAACTGGTAGCTGCTGCCTGGTGTCCACGCCATCTGCGTGACGAGGGCCGCAGGACTACCTACGACTACCTGCAGGATTTGGAATGCGAGCGTGCAGCCAACGAAATGACACGGCTACTATATGTCGCTGCTACCCGTACCATACGCCGTCTGCACCTCGTGGGCGTAGCCAGGACCAACGGCAAGGGCGAGGCAAAACCGCCTTCCGGCACTTTTCTCGAATTGTTGTGGAACAGCATCGGAGGAGACTTCCAGCAGGCTGCGGAGGCGAATCTGCATCATGCGGAAACGGAGGTGGAGGAAGAACAAGCGTTCATCCCAAAGCTTATCCGGCTCGCTTCGCTGTCCGTTCCCACCGAATTACAGCGACCGGGGTTTACCGGGTCGCAGACAAACGCCTACAACGTTGAAACATCCGCGGAAGAAGAGAGTGGAAGCAGGCTGGAGGCCAACACCGGCATTCTGGCGCATCGGTATATGGAGCTGATCGCCCAGGATGGTATCGACGGCTGGCCGGTCACCAGACTGGAACAGCTGGAACCCGTGAT
Organism: Methylophilaceae bacterium; assembly: GCA_035761085.1. GTDB lineage: Bacteria > Pseudomonadota > Gammaproteobacteria > Burkholderiales > Methylophilaceae > DASTRT01. Next base: position 264 of record DASTRT010000159.1, on the reverse strand, counting down.
GCAGCGCTGGTTGATCGCACAGGGGCATTCGAATGAAGAGGCCGTGATGGGCGCCGAACGAGCCCTCGATGCGCTTCGAATCACCTTGCAGAGCGACGCCGGACGCTGGACTCTGACGCAGCGCGCGCAGGGTGAGTATGAATATGCCCTGGCGCGGGCAGAGGGCGAGCTGATCTCCACGCACATCATGGACCAGACGTTTGTGGAAAACGGCACGCGCTGGGTGATCGATTACAAGACGACACGGTTTGCGGAAACTGCTAC
>DASTRT010000158.1:0-6768 GCA_035761085.1 Methylophilaceae bacterium | reverse complement strand
CCAGGAAAACGATTTCCTCGATTGGACCGGTTTCAACTATCGTGCTGCATGGCTGTGGAGCATTACGCCGAGGCTGACTGGCACCCTGATTGCAAGCCGGAACGAAACGCTCAACAACTTCGGTGACTTCCGGCTCGTGGACCCTAGCACCAGTGTGCGTCGCGACCCGCGCAGTATCCAGACCAACGAACGCCGCGAGGCGACTGCCGACTTCCTGCTGTGGGGCGGCTGGCATATCGTTGGCGGCGTAACCCAAATCGAGTCGCGCAACAGCCAGAGCTTCAATGAAGTGGGTGACTTCAGCCAGGATAGCGCTGAATTCGGCGGTCGCTACGTATTCCGTTCTGGGTCAGAGCTGACGCTGGTCCAGCGTGAAGCGAAAGGCGATTATAACCGCCCCATCAATACGCTGCAGGAGTTCGATACCGGCTATGACCAGAGCGAGACCGAAGCCAAGCTCGACTGGTTGGTGAGCGGCAAATCCCGCATCACGGCCAAGCTTGGTTATGTCGATCGCGAGCACGATCATTTCAAGCAGCGCGACTACAGCGGCATGACCGGGCTGCTGGCATGGCGCTGGCTCCCGACTGGCAAGCTGATGATCAATACCGGGTTGTCGCGTAATCTCTACAGCTTCCAGGAATCCAATGCGATTTTATTCGGCGGACTGCCGGCTTTCCGCGCGGGTGACTACAGCTACAGCTATTATGTGGCTGATACCTTCACCTTCTCGCCAGTGTGGGCGATTACCGCCAAAACCTCGCTGCGTTTCCGCTATGACTACAGTGATCGCGATTATCGCGGCGATATTTCCCTCGTATCACCCTCGCGTCGCGACAAGGTTCAGTCTGCCGTGCTCACCGCAGAATGGCAGGCTCTTCGCACCCTGCTGGTCAGTGCTGAGGCCAGGTACGAGAACCGCAACTCCGACCGTGCGGGCTACGACTATGATGCCAGCTCACTCGGGATTACTGCCCAGCTGATGTTCTAGGCTGTTCGAGATCGATTTGCAAAAGGGCGCTTCGGCGCCCTTTTTGTTTGATGCTAGAACACGTACGCGACCGTACAGAAGGCCTTTTCCCGGCGAACTTATCATGACCCTTCAATTCATGAAGGAGTTTGACTATGGAATCCTACGAAAGCCGAGAATTGCCGATGAGTACCCATGCTGCCCGTAGCCCGGACGAGCTGCTGGATGAATTCCATTCGCTGCTGCAGCAGGGGCAGGAGTTGCTGGATGCGACCGCCAACCTCTCAGGCGAGGCGATGACGACGATACGTGACCGTTTCCAGTTCAAGTGGGAGGAGGCGAGAGCACGCCTGCAGGATGCGCAGAGCTATGCCTTAGAGCGCTCGCAGCAAGCTCGTGAACTCACCACGACGTATGTGCATGATCACCCCTGGTGGGCGATTTCGGTAGCGACGGGCGTTGGAGTGCTGATCGGCTATAGCCTGAACAGGCGCTCCGCGCATGAAAAGGCTCATGCTTACAACACTACGCGGCACTAGCCTTGTTCATGATGCTGTCATAGTAATGGTTGTCGATTTCGTAGCAGGGGCAGGCCGCAGCAATCAGCCCCTGGCGATCCAGGATGTGGATTTCGCCCCTGCTATAGCTGATCAGCTTGCGCTCATGCAAGCTGCTTGCGGCATTCGAAACACCTACACGACGCACACCCAGCATGGATGACAGGAATTCCTGGGTTAGGTGCAGGGTCTCGGAATGCGCGCGATCCTGCGTCATGAGCAGCCAGCGAGCCAGCCGTTGTTCCACCAGATGAAAGCGCATGCAGGTGGCATTCTGGGCAAACTGGTTGAGCAACACGAAAAGGTAGCGGTTAACGCGGCGCCTCAGGGCAGGGATGGCTTCCAGTTCCTTCCTGAAGGTGTCCGCCTTCATGCGCCAGGCCGAGCCCATACCTTGAACAATGGCGTAAAAAGGGGCGGTAGGGACGCCCAGTGCAAGTGTGGCTCCAAGCATGCCCTCGCTGCCTATCATGCCCAGCTCGACCCGCTCGCGTTTTTCCAGTGACTTTACATAGGAAACGAAGCTGTCGCAGGGGAAATAGACGTGGCGTATCTTCTGGTCCGGCTCGTAAATGGTGTCTGCAAAGTGGATGTCCACGCATTCGCTGACCGAGACAAGCCGCTGTTGATCCTTGCGCGGCAGGGCTGCGAGCAATCTATTCTTGCCCAAAACGGTGTCAGGGGATAACAGGGTAATCTCCTTCAGGTCGTTTGTATTGATGTGCAGGATAGTCAGCACTTAACCATGCCTGAGCTTAGCATTGTCCCTCGTACCGTAATGTTCGCTAGCCTACATTCGGCAGCTGATTGTTCCTGCATCGGCATTACTCGTTTTACCTTGTCTGCTAAGGGTTTGTGCGGTCTCAGACAGAGCCACGATGCGGCCCAGGATAACAATTGACTCAACTGTTGGGCAGGCTGAATCGAAGCCGTAAGGGTGCGTTTTCGAACAGACGCTGCTTTCAGCAGTAGAGCAAAGTGAATCGCATGTTCCAACTTGAAAAGGCGCCGCCGTCGAGGCGATTCCGCCAGAAAGGAATAACGAATGTCGTTGGGAACTATTCTGCTGATTATTCTGGTGCTGATATTGATAGGCGTCTTCCCCGCCTGGCCATACAGCAGCGGATGGGGTTACGGTCCCAGTGGGCTGTTGTCCCTGGTAGTGCTGATACTGCTTGTACTTTTATTAATGGGAAGACTTTAGATTCTTGAGGAAGTCATGGACAAACCGGCATTGTTGACGGATGTGGAAACCATTCGGCAAAGGGCGCGACAGCATATAGACGAAGGTGCGGTCACCGAAAGCTATCACGCTGATCGCGAAGTGGTACTCCAGATGCTGAATGAAGCACTGGCGACTGAGCTGGTCTGCGCCTTGCGTTACCGGCGCCACCATTTCATGGCCAAGGGCATTGATTCGAAGAGTGTGGCCGACGAATTCCTGGTGCATGCCGGCCAGGAGCAGGAGCATGCCGACCAAATCGCCGAGCGCATCGTGCAGCTGGGCGGGGAGCCAGATTTCTGCCCCGATACCTTGACCGAGCGCAGCCACGCCGAATATGTGGAAGCGACTTCCCTGGCGGAGATGATCCGCGAAAACCTGGTAGCCGAACGCATTGCGATCGATAGCTACCGCGCCATGATCCAGTACGTGGGGGATCAGGATCCCACGACCCGTCGCATGCTGGAAAGTGTGCTGGCGGTGGAAGAAGAGCATGCCGAGGAACTGGCAGATATGCTGGTTGGCATGCCGCATTAGGCAGTTGAGTAAGAGCAAGTCTCACTTTAATTTTTGGAGGAAAAAATGAGATCACGTCTTTATTATCTGGCGCTTGCTGCTATCACAGCTGCTTCCGTCACAGCTTGCAATAAACCCGAAACCGGGGCGGATAACAACGCCTCAGGCACCACCAGCACGCAAGGCGCCACTGGCTCATCCGGTGGCACCGGTATGGGTTCCAGCGATGTTGCGCCGGCACCGGGCAGTTCGAGCAATCCGACGACTACTGATGTTCCCCCCGCCAACACCACGGATCAGCAGCAAAACCAGAGTTCCGACACCATGGGTAACGGCAACCCGGAGACAACAACCAACACCAACCCTTAACTTCATGGAGGAAACACAATGAATATTCGCCCTTATCTTATTGCGCTGGGCTTCGCCTCGGCGGTACTGGCTGCCGGGTGTAACCGCACTTCTGATACGGCCAGCAACGACACGAGCGATATGAGCTCCACGACGCAAAACGCTGTCGACGAAACCAAGGATGCCGGTCATTCCGTCGCAGACGAGGCCAAGCAAGCCGCCAATACCGTCGGTGAGAAAGTCGATGACGGCGTATTGACGACCAAGGTCAAATCCGCCCTGCTGGCGGACGATACTGTCAAAGGGCTGGACATCAACGTGGACAGCAAGGACGGTACCGTAAGCCTCAAGGGTGAGGTCGACAGCCAAACCCAGGTGGATCGTGCCGTTCAGGTCGCCAAGGGTATTGAAGGCGTCAAGGACGTCAATAACCAGTTGACGGTGAAACCTGCCAGTTCGAACAGCTAAGCTCTTATCGCACAGGATGAATGGTTTGACCTGTTCATGAATACCCTGCAAAAACTGGTGCTCGGCACCTCCGCCGTGTCGCTGATGCTTGTGTTGAATGCCCGCAAGGGCATGACGCCCCGCGGTAAAAGTATAGCGGTGGCAACAGGTATTGGCGGCGTGGCGGGCTCCATTCTGACTGCCGGCAGCGCGGCAGGTAGCCTAGGCGGCGCCGCTATCGGCAGCCTGGTTGGCAATCAATTGGGTAAATAAACCCCCTATTCCGGTCGCATTTCTCGGCGACCGACAACTCATCTGCTTTCAAATTGCCGGGTTCCTGCTGGCGTCGCTTTACCAATCTCAATCCTCAAATTAAAAGACTTTCTTAAACCTGAATTGGAAAGTGGCCCATATCTTGCTGAACAATATATAAAATTTTGCTAAATTTCTGCCCGGTGTTAAGCTTCCATTGCAGACACTGAGGTAGGCATGACGGGGAAGGCGACATATGGTTGGAGACATGCCTGGCAATGAACACAATAAAACAATCAGAAGCATGAACCTGGATATCCCGCAAACGCGCGAAGCGGCCATCATCGACAGCTTGCTGGAAAGCCTGTGGATTCTCTGCAGGATAAACGGCATCGCCATTACCAAGGATGCACTATCCGCAGGGCTGCCACTGAAAAACGGCCAGCTTACCCCGGCCTTGTTCAAGCGTGCCGCCGCCCGTGCCCATCTCGTCAGCCGCGTTCTCAGAAAACCGCTCAAGGCATTACGCAAGGAGCTGCTGCCGGCCATCGTTCTACTGAAGGATGAAGAGGCCTGCGTCCTGCTGGGCTGGGATGAGCACGGTAAGAACGTACGCATCGTATATCCGGAGCTGGGCGATGCCGAAGTTCAGGTTCCCGTGCAGGAATTTGAAGAGCAATACGCCGGTTACGCAATTCTCGCCAAGCCCAAATTCACTTTTGACGCTCGCGCGCCCTCGGTAGGCAATGTGCGCCTCAAGCACTGGTTCTGGGGCACGCTGGCAGAAAACAGCCGCATCTACCGCGACATCATGGTAGCGGCTTTTCTGATCAATATTTTCGCCCTGGCGATGCCGATCTTCACGATGAATGTGTATGACCGCATCGTACCCAACCGATCGGTAGAAACCCTTTGGGTGCTGGTGCTGGGCATAGGTCTCATCATTGCCGCGGATTTCATCCTGCGCACCATGCGCGGCTATTTCCTCGACTGGGCAAGCCATCGGGTGGACATCAAGCTCTCTGCCAGCGTCATGGAACAGGTGCTCGGTACGCGCCTGGAGCGCAAGCCGAATTCCGTAGGCTCGTTCGCCTCCAATCTGCGCGCCTTTGAAACTGTCCGGGATTTCATCACTTCCGCCACAATCACGACACTGATCGATATCCCGTTCGCCCTGATATTTATCCTGGTGATCGCCTGGATATCCTGGCCATTGATCATTCCGGTGATGAGCGGCGCGGTCATCATGGTGATTTACGCTCTGAGCATACAGGCCAGGCTGCATGAGTTGTCCGAAACCATGTACCGGGCCAGCGCTGTCAGGAACGCCACTCTGATCGAGAGCCTGGTAGGGCTGGAGACCATCAAGGCGCTGGGGGTGGAAGGCCTGATGCAGCGCAAGTGGGAGAAGAGCGCCGCTTTCCTGACAGAAGTTAACAGCAAGATGAAGCTGTTGGCCTCCTCGATTACCAACAGCGCTAACGGTATACAGCAGCTGGTGACGGTGACGCTGGTCATGCTGGGAGTTTATCTGGTCATCAACGGCGAGCTCACCATGGGCGGCCTGATCGCTTCTTCCATGCTGGCCTCGCGTGCGATGGCGCCGATTTCTCAGGCGGCGGGGCTCATGACGCAATACCATAACGCTTCGACCTCGCTGACTTCGCTTGACGAGGTCATGAGCCGGCCGGTGGAGCGTCCGCTCGATTCCAACTTCCTGTCGCGTTCCGCTTTTGCCGGTGCCATCGAGTTCCGCGATGTCAGCTTCCAGTATCCCGGTACCGACGTGAATGCCTTGTCCAATGTGTCATTCAAGATACGCCCCGGCGAGCATATCGCTATCCTGGGCCGCATGGGTTCCGGCAAAACCACGCTGCACAAGCTGATTCTGGGGCTCTATCAGCCAACTTCCGGCTCCATCCTGATCGACGGCATCGATTCCCGCCAGATCGATCCGGCAGAACTGAGGCGCAGCGTGGGTTATGTGCAGCAGGATACCAATCTCTTCTATGGCTCGATGCGGGAAAACATCGCCGTTGCCATGCCGCATGCGGATGACAGCCTGGTGCTGGCTGCAGCGCGCATCGGCGGTATAGACGAATTCATCAATACGCATCCCAAGGGCTTCGACATGCCCATAGGCGAACGCGGCGAAACCCTGTCCGGCGGTCAGCGGCAAGGCGTGGGCATTGCGCGCGCGGTCATTCACAACCCGTCGATCCTGCTGCTTGATGAGCCGACGAGTTCCATGGACCACTCCGGTGAAGAACTGGTCAAGAAGCGCCTCATGGAAATGTCTGTCGGCAAGACCTTGATTGTCATCACGCATCGTTCATCTCTATTTGAATTAGTAGACAGGATCATCGTCATTGACGGCGGCAAGATCGTAGCGGATGGCAACAAGGAACAGGTGATCGAAGCATTAAGAACGGGCAAGGTCGGTAAAGCAACATGAG
>DASTRT010000157.1:0-2469 GCA_035761085.1 Methylophilaceae bacterium | reverse complement strand
ACGGGGTAGCCGATGGCGGCAGCAATGCCGTCAACCGCGACAATGGTTCAGCTTCCAAGGACAAGGAATATGTCGCTCGCCTGTTCGCAGAACCCTTCAAGGGAGAAGACATTGCTCTGGCCGGCCTTGGCTTCGGTCTGGCCGGGGGTATTTCCGATTACAAGAACGACGGCTTCCTCAACCCTTCCTACAAGACACCGGGCCAGCTGACCTTCTTCACCTACAACGCAGGGGTTGTCGGTAACGGCAGGCAGACGCGCATCTCGCCCCAGTTCTATTACTACTATGGGCCGCTGGGCGTGCTGGGCGAATACGCCAAGGTCGAGCATGACGTGGCGCGTGGCACCAACGCTGACTCCCTCGAGCACGACGCCTGGCAGCTCGCCGGCACTTATGTGCTGACGGGTGAAGAGAATTCGTTCAAGGGCATCAATCCGAAACGGCCATTCGACCTGGACAAGGGCCAGTGGGGCGCCTGGGAAGTGGCGTTGCGCTATTCCGAGCTCAATGTGGACGACAAGGCGTTCGACGATGCGCCCGGAGTACGTTTTGCCAGTGCCACCTCTACCACCAAATCGGCGAAATCCTGGGCGGCAGGCATTAACTGGTACCTCAATCGCTTCGTCAAGCTGCAGACCACGTACGAGCAGACCAAGTTCGACAGCGCATTCGCCAATGTAAAAGACCGGGATACCGAGCGGGTACTGTTCTCGCGCTTCCAGGTTGCATTCTAGAAAGGAAAAAACATGAAGACCTTCTTTTTAACCCTGTCGGCGCTTATTGCCGTGCTGGCGCTGTTCAACCCGCTAGCCGCTAGTGCCGCCAATGTAAGCCTGCTCAATGTGTCGTATGACCCGACGCGCGAGCTTTATCAGGAATTCAACGCCGCCTTCGCCAAGCAGTGGCAGGCCAAGACCGGCGACACGGTCACCTTCAAGCAATCGCACGGAGGCTCTGGCAAGCAGGCGCGTGCCATCGTCGACGGGCTGGAGGCTGATGTAGCGACGCTGGCGTTGGCGTATGACATCGACCAGCTGCACGACAAGGGCAAGCTGATCCCCAAGGATTGGCAAAAGCGCCTGCCCAACAACAGCTCGCCCTACACCTCGACCATCGTGTTTCTGGTGCGCAAGGGCAACCCCAAACACATCAAGGACTGGGACGATGTAATCAAACCCGGCATTTCGGTAATTACGCCCAATCCCAAGACCTCGGGCGGGGCGCGCTGGAATTATCTGGCCGCCTGGGCCTACGCCTTGCATAAAAACGGCAATGACGAGGCCAAGGCGAAGCAGTTCGTGGCGCAACTCTACAAGAATGTGCCTGTGCTCGACTCAGGCGCTCGTGGCGCAACGACCACCTTTGTCGAGCGTGGCATCGGAGATGTGCTGCTGGCCTGGGAAAACGAGGCCTTCCTGGCACAGAAGGAGCTCGGGCCCGACAAGGTGGAGATCGTCGTGCCCTCGCTTTCCATCCTGGCCGAGCCGCCGGTAACTGTGGTGGATAAGGTGGTGGACAAGCACAAGACGCGCAAGGTGGCCGAAGCGTATCTGCAGTACCTGTATTCCGACGAAGGCCAGGAGATCGCGGCCCGGAATTACTACCGGCCACGCTCTGAAACCATTGCCCGGAAGTACGAAAAGCAGTTCCCCAAAGTCCAGTTGATCACTATCGATGAATTCGGCGGCTGGCAGAAAGCACAGAAGACGCACTTTGCCGATAGCGGCGTGTTCGACCTGATCTACCAGAAATAAGCGATGCGAACCGCCAATAACATATTGCCGGGCTTCAATCTCGCGCTGGGCTATACGCTGCTCTACCTGGGCCTGATCGTGCTGATTCCGCTCTCGGCCACCTTCATCCATACGGCGGAGCTGAGTATTGCCCAGTTCTGGGAGGTCGTGACAGCGCCGCGTGTCGTCGCCTCTTATCGGCTCACCTTCGGCGCCTCGCTGTTTGCTGCACTGTTCAATACCGTGTTCGGCTTGCTCACAGCGTGGGTGCTGACGCGCTATAGCTTCTCCGGCAAACGGCTGCTCGAAGCGCTGGTGGACCTGCCCTTTGCCCTGCCCACTGCCGTGGCAGGCATTGCCCTCACCGCCGTCTATGCCGGCAATGGCTGGATCGGCAGTCTGCTGGAACCCCACGGCATCAAGATCGCTTTTACGCCGCTTGGGGTTTTCGTTGCCCTGGTGTTCATCGGCCTGCCGTTTGTCGTGCGGACGGTGCAGCCGGTGCTGGAGGACCTGGAAGCAGAAATGGAAGAGGCAGCGGCCAGTCTGGGGGCGGATCGGTTGCAGACCTTCGTACGCGTGATATTGCCCAACCTGTGGCCGGCGCTGCTCACGGGTTTCGCCCTGGCATTTGCGCGGGCCATCGGCGAGTACGGCTCGGTCATCTTCATCGCCGGCAATCTTCCCAACGTGTCGGAGATCGCGCCGCTCCTGATCGTGATCCGGCTGTCCGAAT
>DASTRT010000156.1:0-3024 GCA_035761085.1 Methylophilaceae bacterium | reverse complement strand
CCGCTGCCTCCATGCACCGCCATCCCGGCCGGCTTGTTGAGGGCAAGCATCGCCTCGTCTTCATAAATGATCGCATTGGTAAAACGTGCGGCAACTGACTGCGCTTTGGGCGACGGAGCGGCTGCCGCAGTGCGGACGGGTGGAATTCGCACCTTGTCCCCGGTGACCAGCCGGTAGGTGGCGTCCACGCGCTTGCTGTTGACGCGCACCTCGCCGCTGCGCAGGATGCGATACAAATGGCTCTTGGGCACGCCCTTGAGCGCCTTGTTCAGAAAATTGTCGATGCGCTGTCCTGCGCTGTTTTCGTCCACATCCAGCAGTTGGACGCCGGCGCCGGCGGGCGCTTTGCTTAAATTACTCATCTCGCCTATACTATGTTCGTCCTGAGTAATGGCGCAAAGCGCTTTCAGGAATGAATTCCGTAATGGTTGTACCCAGACAAATACCTTGGCTAATTTCGCTCGCCAAATAAAACATGTAGCGATTTTTATAGAAATTATTGCGCTCGAGCCGCGACAGACAAATGACAGCACCGCGGCCAGGAATTGTTGGAACATGTAATTTTAGCCGATATTCAGGCTAAACCGAGACAGAAACAAACGCATAGAGGCTAACACTCTGACGGTTCACGAGAAATTTCGTTAACGAATTCAAGCTGCCAGCCAGGATTTGGGTGGCAGCAATTTTCCTGTGTCTAATCAACAGGAAGAAAACGGCTTGAAGCCAGTGTTTTGATTGGCCCGTAAAGGCCCCTCCAGCGATCAGTCTGCTCTCTCGTCGCGCTGCCGCAACATAAACCGGCCGCCGACTGCATCTCCAGCTTTCCCGCCGCCCGCAGGCTACCGTCTGCGCCCGCCTGAGCGCGGGAGAACAAAAATGAAACGCATGCTATTCAATGCGACGCAATCGGAAGAATTGCGCGTCGCCATTGTTGATGGGCAGAAGCTGATTGACCTCGATATCGAGACGGTCGGCAAGGAACAACGCAAGAGCAATATCTACAAGGGTGTCATCACCCGCATCGAACCCTCGCTCGAGGCTGCATTTGTCAATTACGGCACCGATCGCCACGGCTTCCTTCCATTCAAGGAAGTCGCCCGCAGCTATTTCCAGGGTGAAAGCGAATCCGGCCGCAACCGTATTCAGGACGTCCTGCGCGAAGGCCAGGAACTCATCGTCCAGGTAGACAAGGACGAGCGCGGCAACAAGGGCGCAGCACTGACCACCTTCATTTCGCTGGCTGGTCGCTACCTGGTGCTGATGCCTAACAACCCGCGCGGCGGCGGCGTATCGCGCCGTATCGAAGGCGAAGAACGCAACGAACTGCGCGACGTCATGGCTCAGCTGCAGATCCCTAACGGCATGAGCATCATCGCCCGTACCGCTGGCATCGGCCGCAGCCTGGAAGAACTGCAGTGGGACCTCAACTACCTGCTGCAATTGTGGACCGCCATCGAGAACGCCTCCACCATTCAGAACGGCCCTTTCCTGATCTACCAGGAAGGCAGCCTGGTAATCCGCGCCATCCGCGACTACTTCCAGCCGGACATCGGCGAAATCCTGATCGACACGCCCGAGATCTACGATCAGGCGCTGCAGTTCATGAATCACGTGATGCCGAGCAATGTTTCACGCGTCAAGCTCTATCACGACGAGATTCCGCTGTTTTCACGCTTCCAGATCGAGCACCAGATCGAAACCGCTTTCTCGCGCGAAGTGCGCTTGCCCTCCGGCGGCGCCATCGTCATCGACCATACCGAAGCGCTGGTTTCCATCGACGTAAACTCCGGCCGCTCCACTCGCGGCCAGGATATCGAGCAGACCGCCTTCAATACCAACCTTGAAGCCGCTGATGAAGTGGCACGTCAAATGCGTCTGCGCGATTTGGGCGGCCTGGTGGTCATCGACTTCATCGACATGGAAAACCAGCGTAACCAGCGTGAGGTGGAAAACCGCCTGCGCGATGCGCTGCATTACGACCGCGCCCGCGTACAGACCGGCAAGATTTCGCGTTTCGGTCTGCTCGAACTTTCGCGCCAGCGCCTGCGCGCCAGCCTGGGCGAGACCAGCCACATCCCCTGCCCGCGCTGCCATGGCACCGGTCATATCCGCGGCATAGAATCCACAGCGCTGCACATCCTGCGCATCACCCAGGAAGAGGCCATGAAGGAAAACAGCGCCATCATCCAGGTGCAGCTGCCGGTGGAAGCCGCGACCTTCCTGCTCAACGAGAAGCGTTCGGAAATCCACAAGATCGAGCAGCGCATGGGCGTACAGGTCATCCTGATCCCGAACATCCACATGGAAACGCCGAATTACACCATCACGCGCATTCGTCATGATGATGTAGCCGAGGAAACCACGCGCGCCAGCTACCAGATGGTGGAAATGCCCTCCACCGAGCTGGAAAACGCGATCGCCGCTGCAGTCGAGCCCAAGATTGCGCGCGTCGAAGCCGCCGTCAAGGGAATCACGCCTTCTTCCCCCGCCCCGCTGGAAAGAGTACCGCTGCAAAACCTGTCGCTGGTCAGCCGCATCAAAGGCTGGTTCAGCCGCATTGCGGAATCCAAGGAAGCCGCTCCAGCCCAACCTGCTGGCCGTAGCGATGAGTCCCGCTCCCGCCGTGGCGGCAACAAGCCGGCACGTGGAGGCCGTGGCAGCGAACGCAAGAGCGGTCAAGAGCGCGGCCAGGAGCGTAATCAACCGCGCCAGCAGGAAACACGTCAGGATCAAAGACAGGAGCAGCGCCAGGAGCGTCAGGCCCAGCAGCGCATGCAAAGACAGGAGCAGCAGCGCCCGGAGCGAACCGAAACGGAGAAGCCGGCGCAGGCAGCCCAGCAAGCCAACGGCAATGAAACCGGTGAAGGCCGAAGCCGTCGCGGCCGCAACCGCCGCGACCGCGGCAACCGCGGTGAGCGCCAGGCACAGCAACCCAATGCTCCCCGTGAGGAAAGAGCAGCGTCCGAAGCCGCTACGCTAGCCGAGGAAAAGACCGCAGCGCCTAAAACCCATGAAGCTGTCGTT
>DASTRT010000155.1:0-4770 GCA_035761085.1 Methylophilaceae bacterium | reverse complement strand
CAGGTGATAAAGCGTGACCCCGGCGGCGTAGATATCGGTGCGCGGGCTAGCCGTTTCGCCATCGAACAATTCAGGTGCCATATAGCTCGGCGTACCCGGATTCTGCATGGCCGCAATCGCTCCGGCCGCAGAAAGCGCTACGCCGAGGTCCAGGATGCGCAGCCGCTCATCGGTGCCGATATGGATGTTGTCGGGCTTGATATCGCGGTGCACGATATTGAGTCGGTGAAGCACGCCCAAGCCGCGCAGCAGCTCCTGTCCCAGCTGGGCGACTTCGGCAGGCGTGAAATGGTGCCCACTGTTGATCTGCTGTTGCAGAGTGGCGCCTTCGTGCCAGCTCATCACGTAGTAGAGACGGCTGCGCTTGTCCAGGGTAAGCGGCAGCACTTGCGGCACGTATTGTGAGACGACGCGCTTGGCCAGCCATTCCTCATTGAGCAGCGCCTGGCAACTATCCTCATCGCCGGCGAGCGTTGGCTGCAATGTCTTGAGCGCAAACGAGCGGCCACTCAGTGTGTTGCGCACCTTGTAGATCAGCGTGGTACGCGACTCATGGATGGGGGTGATAACTTCGAAGTTGTCGAGCCGGTCGCCGAATTTCAGGCGATTGGGCACGGCGAGATGACGGCCATCCTTGAGCAGCTCGGTGAGACTATCCTCACCCAGCTCGTCGATGCGCACCACGACCGCCGTGGCATTATCCTGGCTGCCGCGGTCTATTGCAGTCCGGACCAGGTGCTCGCATATCAGCTGCGGGGAATCATAGAGCCCAAGCGCCTCGTGGATGGCCTTTTGTCCCAGAGTTTCCCAAACACCGTCGCTCATGAGGGCGAAAATATCGCCAACCTGCAATGTGCCGTCGGCGTAGTCCACAGCCAGATGCTGGTCCAGACCTACTGCGCGTTTCAGCACATGACGCATGTCGGGGCGATCCCACACGTGGTCGTAGGTCAACTGATCGAGCTTGCCCTGGCGCAAACGATAGATGCGGGTATCGCCGATATGGGCGAGATAGTAGCGCTGCCCGCGCAGGATCAGCAGTGACAGCGTGGTGGCCATGCCAGCCAGGTCGCGATTTGCCGCCGCCTGCGCCAGCAGCCAGCGATTGGCGGCATTGAGCACCTTGTCCAGCGAAGCGTGCACCTCCCAGGTGTCGGGCGTGGCGTAGTAGTCCGAAAGCACGCTGCGGACCGTCATTTCGGCCGCTTCACGCCCGCCAGCATTGCCGCTGACACCGTCTGCCACTGCCAGCATGGCGCCCTTGGTCTTGAGCTGATCGCTGGTAGGCGTGACGATGCCGCAGTAGTCCTCGTTGCGTTCGCGCTGACCTGCCAGGCTGCTCTGCCCGATAGCCAATTTCAGAGCCATGTCACTTTGGCGGGCTATCCCGTTAGACTCTGGCCGTTGTCATGGTGGCCGAGCCCCAGGTGGTGCGCCAGCGCGTTTTGACGCTGGAAAGGCCAAGGATTGCCAGTACAGTGAGAAAGGCAAACGCTATCAGCCCCATCTGGTAATCGCCGGTCAGCTGCTTGCACCAGCCCAGGCTGGCGGCCAGATAAAAACCGCCGACGCCGCCTGCCATGCCGACCAGCCCGGTCATGACGCCGATTTCCTTGCGAAAGCGCTGCGGCACGAGCTGGAACACTGCGCCGTTGCCCATGCCCAGCGCGGACATGATCAACACGACGATCAGCAATGCCGCCGGTAGTGCGGCAGGCGTTGTGCTCATGGCGAGCAGGAAGAGGCCGGCGATGGCATACATGACCAGAAGGGTGCGGATGCCGCCGATGCGATCCGCTATCAGTCCGCCCAGCGGACGCGCCAGCGAACCAGCAAACACGCAGGCAGCGGTAAAGTAGCCAGCCATGACCGGGGTCAGCTCGTATTGGTCATTGAAATAGATGGTCAGCGATGAGGCGAGGCCGACAAAGCCACCAAAGGTCACACTGTAGAAGAACATGAACCACCAGGCATCCTTGTCCTTGAGGATGGCGACATACTGGCGCAGTGTCTTGGGAGGGGCGGCTTCCGGACTGTCCTTGGCGAGCAGGGTGTAGATAACCAGGGTTACCATCAGCGGGATCAGCGCCATGCCGAGCACATTGTTCCAGCCAAACGCGACAGCCAGGCTGGGAGCGAACAGCGCGGCGAACACGGTGCCGGAGTTACCCGCACCGGCGATGCCCAGTGCCATGCCCTGATGTTCCGGCGGATACCAGCGCGAGGCCAGCGGCAGTGCCACGGCGAACGAAGCGCCGGCGAAGCCCAGGAATATACCCAGCAGCAGAGTCTGCTGGAAGCTGTCGATACCATGCAACCAGGCGAACAGCAGGGCAAAAATAACGATCAACTGGCCGATCAGGCCGGCTTTTTTCGGTTGCAGCTGATCAACCAGCACGCCCATGACGATGCGCAGCAGGGCGCCGGCCAGTACCGGCGTGGCGACCATCAGGCCTTTTTGCGCCGGCGTCAGGTGCAGGTCGCTGGAAATCTGCACAGCCAGAGGTCCGAGCAGCACCCAGACCATGAAGCTCAGGTCGAAGTAAAGGAAGGCGGAAAACAGAGTCGGCTTGTGGCCAACCTCCCAAAAGCTTTTTTTCATGAAATTTCCTTTTTAGACGGTGATGTTTTCGAATTCCTTGTGCTGCTCGCGTTTTTCCACGCGCTCAGCCCACGGATTGACGGCGCCTTGTAGTGCGTACAACAGACGTTCATAGGCGGCCCGCCGGCCTTCCGCGTCCTCTACCACGCGTTTCTTGACATAATCCAGACCGACGCGCTGCACCCAGTGCACAGTGCGGTCGAGATAACGCGCTTCCTCGCGGTAGATCTGGATGAAGGCGCCGGAATACTCGAGCACTTCCTCGTGTGATTTCACCTTGCACAGGAACTGCCCGGCTTCTGTCTTGATGCCGCCATTGCCGCCAACGTAGATTTCCCAGCCGGAATCGACGCCGATGATGCCTACGTCCTTGATGCCGGATTCCGCACAATTGCGCGGGCAGCCGGAGACAGCGAGCTTGACCTTGTGCGGCGCCCACATGTGGTCGAAGGCCTGTTCCAGCTCAATACCCATACGGGTGGAATCCTGCGTGCCGAAGCGGCAGAATTCCGAGCCCACGCAGGTCTTCACCGTACGGATGCTCTTGCCGTAGGCGTAGCCGGACGGCATGTCGAGATCGGCCCACACCTTGGGCAGGTCTTCCTTCTTGACGCCCAGCAGGTCTATGCGCTGGCCGCCGGTGACTTTCACCATGGGTATGGCGTACTTCTCGGCGACGTCGGCGATCTTCCTCAATTGGGAAGGATTGGTGACGCCGCCATACATGCGCGGCACGACGGAGAAGGTACCGTCTTTCTGGATGTTGGCGTGCACGCGTTCGTTGATGAAGCGCGACTGCGGGTCGTCCTGCGCCTCATGCGGCCAGGTCGAGATCAGGTAGTAGTTGAGCGCCGGCCGGCAGGTGGCGCAGCCGTTGGGCGTGCGCCATTCCATGAACCGCATGGCTTCAGGAATATTGAGCAGCTTCTGCTCACGGATGATCTGGCGTACTTCCTCGTGGTTCTTCTCGGTACAGCCGCAGACTGCCTTGGAGGTGGATGGCGGCGCGTAACCGCCGCCCAGCGTGGAGGCCAGGATCTGCTCGACCAGCCCGGTGCACGAACCGCAGCTGGACGCTGCCTTGGTCTGCTTCTTGACGTCGTCCAGCGTGAACAGGCCCTTTTCCTTGATGGCCTTGACGATGGTGCCCTTGCAGACGCCATTGCAGCCGCATACTTCCATCTCGTCGGTCATCGCTGCTGCCTTGTCCTGCCCCTGATGCCCGGTGTTGCCCAGGCTGTCCTGGCCGAACATCAGATGGTCGCGGATTTCATTGATGGGTTTGCCGTCGCGCAGCAGCTGGAAATACCAGGAACCGTCAGCGGTGTCGCCATACAGCACGCTGCCGACGATTTTGTCGTCCTTGATGACGAGCTTCTTGTAGACGCCCCCGACCGCGTCATGCAGCACGATTTCCTCGGTGTCTTCGCCGCCGCTGAAATCCCCTGCGGAAAACAGATCGATACCCGTGACCTTGAGTTTTGTGGAGGTCACCGAGCCGGCATAGCGGCCAATGCCGAAATGGGCCAGATGGGTAGCGCAAACCTTGGCCATCTCGAACAGCGGCGCGACGAGGCCGTAGGAAACGCCTCGGTGCGCCACACACTCGCCCACGGCATAGATGCGCGGATCGTAGGTCTGCATGGTGTCGTTGACCACAATGCCGCGGTTGCAGTGGATGCCGGAAGATTCGGCCAGGCTGTAGTTGGGGCGGATGCCGACCGCCATGACAACCAGATCGGCTTCGATTTCATCGCCATCGCTGAACTTGACCGACTTGACGCGGCCCCACTTGCCACCGAGCTCGACCGTGTCCTTTTCCAGTAAAAAGTTGAGGCCTTTTGATTCCAGCGAGGTCTGCAGCATTTTGCCGGCAGTAGGATCGAGCTGGCGTTCCATGAGCCAGCCATTCTTGTGCACCACGGTGACCTCCATGCCGCGGATCTTGAGGCCATTGGCCGCTTCCAGACCCAGCAGGCCGCCGCCGATGACTACCGCCTTCTTGAAGCGGCTGGAGGCAGCGATCATGGTATCCACGTCCTTGATGTCGCGGAAGCCGATGGCGCCATCCAGGTCCCGGCCCGGAATGGGCAGCATGAACGGCGTAGAGCCGGTGGCGATCAGAAGACGATCGTAATCGGCGCTGGTACCGTCCTCGGCATAGACGA
>DASTRT010000154.1:0-4441 GCA_035761085.1 Methylophilaceae bacterium | reverse complement strand
GGTGCGCTCGATGAGAGTCTCAACGCTGACGGCCTCGAAACCCAGGCATTCGAGGATGGGATTGGACCCAGTTTCCGGGTCAGTTTCGGCAGAATTCACCATGGAAAGCGACCCGCCCAGTTCATCTACGATGTCCTGAATATTGTCAACGAGCTTGGCCCCCTGCTTGATGAGCTGGTGACAGCCCTTGGCCAGCGGCGAATGTATGGAGCCAGGGATAGCGAAAACCTCACGGCCCTGTTCCGCGGCCAGCCGTGCCGTAATCAGCGAGCCGCTACGTACATTGGCTTCCACGACCAGGCAGCCCCGGGAGAGGCCGCTGATGATGCGGTTACGGCGCGGGAAGTTCTGCGCCCGCGAGGGCGTGCCCAAGCCGAATTCGGAAATGATGAGGCCGCGCTGGGCGATCTGATGAGCGAGCTCCCGATGCCGCGATGGATAGACGATATCCAGCCCGGTGCCGACTACGGCAATGGTGGCTCCGCTGCCCCTGAGTGCGCCTCGATGCGCAGCCCCGTCAATGCCCAAGGCCATTCCGCTGACGATGCAAAATCCGCTTTCGCTGAGCGCCGCAGCAAAATCCTCCGCGTTCTTTTCGCCTTGTGGTGAGGCATTGCGGCTGCCCACCACGGCAAGGCAACGCGCGTCCAGCAGGTGAGGATTGCCTTTGGCATAGAGCAGAGGCGGCGGATCGGGAATTTCCAGCAGGGTTCTAGGGTAGACCTCATCGGCCAGCGTGATGACATGGTTGCCGGTTTGTTTCAGCCAGGCGAGGGCCGGTTCGACCAAATCTTCAACAGGGCCCTCGCTGATGGCATTGGCAATTTCGGGCCCGACTACCTGGCGCAACTGCTTGAGAGAGGCGGCGTAAACATTTGCCGGATCACCAAAGGTCCGAAGCAGCTGGCAGAAGGTCTGGCTACCGAGGCCGTGGATCCCGCTAAGGGCGATCCAAAGCCCGATATCGTCAGCCGGCGCAGATGCGGAAGCTGTCATGGGAACGCCCGAATCAGGGCGTCTTGACGATATCCAGAGTGTTGACAGGCTCTGAAGCCTGCATGATCAGGCCGTAGGAGACCCGGTCGAAGGTGCGGAAAATCATGAGCAGACCGATGCGCTCATCCGGCAGTTTGACCAGGTTGGGGTTTTCGTCAGGGTCCACTTTCGGATCGTACTTCTGGCGCTTTTCGGCCTCCATCCCCACCTCTGCCGATTTGGCTTCCAGGGGATCGACATCCTTGAATTTGAATTCCTCCATGGGGAATTTCTCTTCGGTGCGCTTGTTCTTTGGGTTGCGGCTGACGTATTCCCCAGCGCGGTTGATGCTGAGTACGTGGCCCTGTTCCAGACCGTCGAGAGCGCCCTTGTTGATGGAGACAATGGTCTTGGCGCCGGCTTCGGCAACACCGCCATAGATAGTCATGATGCGGCCCTGGATGTCGGTGTCAGGGGCGTGCGGAATGAAGCTGGACTGGATGGTATCAGGCGCAGCAACCAGCTTGTCATCGACGAAAATCTCTTCCTTGGCCCTGGTGATGATGGCTGAAGCCGGCTCGCCGTACTTGGTAACGCGGGCATCGCCCAGATAAAGCGCTTCAATGCCCAGCAGCTCCTGGGTTTCCGGATCCACCAGTGCCTTGTTGGGACGGTAGATGTGCCAGTTACGGCCCTGATTTTCCTCGATGCCGCTGATATAAACCTTAACGCCGGGCGACAGCGCTACACGGTTGTCAGGCCCGGCAATAATGGTCGGCGCATCGTCCAGCGCATCCTTTTCGATAATCAGCGGGCGGCTCAGGAAGGGCTCGATGATGTTGGGGGAAATCGACTGTACCGGTTCTTTTTCCAGAGGCTCGACAACTACACCCGGTTCCAGGGTGACGGTCTTTTCCTGCAGCAGTTTCAATTGCGGTTCGCCGCTCGAGGTGTCGAGCACGATGACATCGCCGGGATAGATGCGATGCGGGTTCTTGATTTGCGCACGGTTCATCTTCCAGACCTGGGGCCACTTCCAGGGGTCCTTGAGGAATTTGCTGGAGATGCCCCACAGCGTATCGCCCTTGACGACCACGTAACGATCGGGATGGTCGGAGTTGAGCTGCACATCATCCGCCGCCGCAGAACTTGCCAGACAACACAATAAGAGCGGCGTTATAATGTATTTGTACATGCAATGCCCCTGAGATGCGGATGCATATCCGCGAAGTTGCATTAAATTTTGCATGTAATTCATTCAACAATCAAGCTTTTATGGCAAATGCGCGCGTATGGCACTTTTGACTATCCTGAATTATCCAGACCCGCGGCTCTACAAAGTGGCGGCACCGGTTAAAGCGGTGGATGCGACGATCCGCCGTCTGGTCGCTGACATGGCGGAAACCATGTATGCCGCGCCCGGTATTGGTCTGGCCGCTACCCAGGTGGATGTGCACCAGCAGGTGATCGTGATCGACACCAGCGAGGACAAGAGCAACCTGCAAGTTTTCATCAACCCGAAAATCACTGCCAGCTGCGGCTCCCAAAGCTATGAAGAAGGATGCCTGTCGGTGCCGGGTGTCTATGAACCGGTGACCCGGGCCGAGCGTGTTACCGTTGAAGCCCTGGATGCTGAGGGCAAGCCGTTCACGCTGGAGGCAGAAGGCCTGCTCGCCGTCTGTATCCAGCATGAAATGGATCATTTGTTGGGCAAGGTTTTCGTGGAATATCTTTCTCCGCTCAAGCAAAGCCGCATCAAGACCAAACTCAAGAAGCGCCAGCGCGAACTCACTGCATGAAATTGATTTTTGCGGGGACACCCGAATTTGCCGTGCCGGCGCTCGAAGCTCTTGTTGGCGCCGGTCACGAGATCGTGCTTGTGCTGACGCAGCCCGATCGCCCTTCGGGGCGGGGCATGAAACTTACACCGAGTCCGGTCAAGGCGACGGCGCTGGCCTATGATATTCCGGTATTCCAGCCCGATACATTGAAAACGACCGAGGCGCAGGGCAGGCTTGCCGAAGTCAGCGCCGATGCCATGATCGTGGCCGCCTATGGCTTGATCATTCCGCAAACGGTACTGCAAATGCCGCGCTACGGCTGTTACAACATCCACGCATCATTGCTGCCGCGCTGGCGCGGTGCTGCTCCCATACAGCGCGCCATTCTGGCCGGCGACCAGGAAACCGGTGTCACCATCATGGAGGTTGTGCCTGCGCTAGATGCCGGCGCCATGATCCTGAAGGGCAGCGTGCCCATTACCGAGTCCGATACCGCCCAGGGCCTGCATGATACTCTGGCAACGATGGGGGCTCAGCTCATGGTGCAGGCGATGGATACGCTGCAGCAGCGCGGGGTACTGGAAGCGACGCCGCAGGATGAGTCGCTGGTGACCTATGCGCACAAGCTCGACAAGTCAGAAGCCATGATCGACTGGAACAAAAGCGCAGCCGAATTATCGCGCCAAGTGCGCGCGTTCAATCCTTTCCCGGTGGCGCAGACTTTTCTTTCCGGCAAGCCTTGCCGAATCTGGATGGCACGCTCCCTTTCCGGTAATGGCGATCCAGGCCGCATTGTCGATGTGAAGGACGGCATCACGGTAGGTTGCGGCGAGGGCTTGCTCAAGATCGAGGAACTGCAACTGCCTGGCGGCAGAAGACTGTCCGCTCGCGATTTTGTTGCCGGGCGCCAGCTCAAGGTCGGCGATGTTTTTACCGCCAACGAAATCCAGTGAACTGCTTGAATTTTCAGTTACCGGCCCTATCTAACGCTTGAACGAATTTTTATTCCAAAGAAGGTAACCATGTTCGGAAACTGGCTCAAGACATCCATATTGATGGCGGGGATCGTCGCCCTGTTCGGTATTGTCGGCGCGGCGCTGGGCGGGGGTAACGGTATGCTGATTGCGCTGGCATTCGCCGCTGCGACCAACATATATGCCTACTGGTTCTCGGACAAGATCGTACTGCGCATGTACAACGCCCGTGAGGTCGATGCGCAAAGCGCTCCCGGGTTTTACCGCATCGTGCAGGAACTGGCGCAGCAGGCCGGACTGCCCATGCCGCGGGTGTACATCATCGACGAAGACCAGCCCAATGCATTTGCCACCGGTCGCAATCCCGAGAATGCTGCCGTGGCAGCCACTACGGGCATCATGCGTATCCTGTCCGAACGGGAATTGCGCGGTGTCATGGCACATGAGCTGGCTCATGTGCGTAACCGTGACACCCTGATTTCCACTATTTCCGCGAGCATTGCCGGCGCCATTTCCTCCTTCGCCCATTTCGGGTTGTTGTTCGGTGGCGGCGACCGTGAACGTGCACACCCTGCGCTTGGTCTGCTGGTCATGATCCTGGCTCCCATCGCCGCCATGCTGATCCAGTTCGCCATTTCGCGTTCGCGCGAATTCGAGGCGGACCGCAGTGGTGCGGAACTCAGCCGCGACCCTGATGCACTTGCTTCCGCC
>DASTRT010000153.1:0-4424 GCA_035761085.1 Methylophilaceae bacterium | reverse complement strand
CCTTCTGGAGCAACCCCATGGCCGTGAGGCTCAAGATTCCTGCAGTCGTTGACAAACCGCTGATTCCGGCCGAAACACGTCCTCAAAAAATCGCCCAGTTCATCCACACCCTGCCTGCTGCCAATCCGATGGAAGCTGCCGGCTCGCTGCTTGAAGAGCTGGAGAACATGAACCGGCAGGCGCTGCCATCCGATACTCGCCTCAAGGCGCTGGAAATCTACCGGCCCGCCATCATCAATCTGGCAGAACATCTGGCTAGCCAGTATTGCAGTGCACCCCTGCCGTTGCCCGCGGCTGCCAAAAATGCGGCCAGGGTTGCCGAATCCCTGTGGCAAGAGCTGGGCTATGGTTACAAGCTCGCGCTGATCGACCAGCAAAGCAAGCTGTTCAATCTGGCCAGCAAGAAATCCGTCGCGTTCATCGTCTATCGCGCCATTGAGGCGGTGAGCCAGCTGGCCATGGTCTATTACCAGACCTATTTCCCGCCGCCGGGAAGCATCTGGAGCGACCTGCACCAGCTATATCTGTACGCTGTTCAGCAGTCGCTGCACGACGTCGAGATTGCGGTGGACGAAGAGCCGGGCAAGATGGTAACCGTCGAGCTGGCTTACAAGCGGGCGCTCCTCATGCCGCTGGCCGACCCGCAGCACCTGGCCCCCAACGATATCAAGCAGGTGGCCGACTACATCGCCCGCTTTGCCCAGCATGCCGAGCTGCAGGGTATGGGCGTTTTGGAAAATCCGGTGGGCATTTTTGTCGTCCGGCTGGATACCGACAAGCCGCCAGTCCCCTATGTCAAGAACCAGGATCAGACCGATGCCGAAACGGACATCCTGTTGATTACCGTGGACCTCGCCCGCCTGATCCACAAGCATCTGCAGATGCTGCAGTCAGGCAATCCGCCGCCCAGCAGTGGCCTGCCGGCGAATGCCAATGATCCGCGTTACCTGAGCATGTTGACCTACCTGATCCAGCACTGGGGCGTTTCGCCCAAACGGGTGTTCAACCGTTCGCGCAAGAATGACAGCATCGAACTGGGCATCGGTATCGGCGCCGCCCACTATTTCATGAACGGGCAGAAGCACTACGAACCGCCTGGTGATGGTAATGACATATCGGTGGATGGCGACTTCACCAACATCACTGCTGCCCGCAATCACCGCGCCTCCCGCTGGCAGGTTCTCAATATAAGCGCGGGCGGCATGGCACTGCGCAAACTGCCCGCTGTGGAAGAAACCGTGCGTGTAGGCGAGCTCTTGAGCGTGCGCAACGAGAAGGAAGCGCGCTGGTCAGTAGGCGTGCTGCGCTGGGCCAATAATGGTCCCGAACAGCTTGAGGTAGGTGCGCAGCTGATCGCTCCCGAAGCCAAGGCCGGCGGCGCAAAAGCAGTGGACAAGCAGAAGTTTGAACCGGTATTGATACTGCCCGCCATTGCTGCGCTGAAGCAGACACCTTCCATCGTGGCCGGCAATGGCCTGTACAGCCCGGCTCGGGTACTGGACCTGGAGGAAGATGGCAAGATTTCACGCATCATGGTGACCAAGCTGATCGAACGGACCAACAGCTTCGAGCGTTTTCAGTTCAGTTACCTGTAACCTTGTGATTTGTGCTTTATCCCACGGTGTTTTACCGGCGCTTCACTAAAATAGAATTTTTCGCTAGCATAGCAATTGAGCAGTTTTCCCGTCTTCAGCACTCACCATACAAATAATTTCATAGAGGTTCACATGAGCGAACATATTACCCACCTCAGCGATGACGCTTTCGAGCAGGAAGTCCTGCAATCGCAATTACCCGTACTCGTGGATTACTGGGCTGAATGGTGCGGCCCCTGCAAGATGATTGCGCCTATCCTGGATGAGATTTCCAAGGAGTATGCCGGCCGACTCAAGGTTGCCAAGCTGAACATCGATGAAAACCAGCAGACACCGCCAAAATACGGCATTCGTGGCATACCTACCCTGATGCTTTTCAAGAATGGCAATGTAGAGGCGACCAAGGTAGGTGCCTTGTCCAAATCGCAACTTACTGCATTCATTGACAGCAATATTTAATAAGACTACGCTTGAGCCTGATCCCTGCTCAGGCCGCTTGCAAACAGCAAAACAGCAATAGCCGGCGCCTCGCATAAAGGGATCGGGCGCCACCTCCTAACCTTCCACATCTTCCTTGTAGTTTTCGTTCAGCGAGTTTTTCTCTATGCATTTATCAGATTTGAAACACCTTCCGGTCACTGAATTGGTCGAGATGGCGATTGCCAATGAAATTGAAGGCGCCAATCGCATGCGCAAGCAGGACCTCATCTTTGCTCTGCTGAAGAACAAGGCGAAGAAAGGCGACAGCATTTACGGCGATGGCACACTGGAAGTGCTGCAGGACGGCTTCGGTTTCCTGCGGTCGCCCGACTCCTCCTACCTGGCAGGTCCTGATGACATCTATGTCTCGCCCAGCCAGATCCGGCGCTTCAATCTGCATACCGGTGACACCATCACCGGCGAAATCCGCACCCCCAAGGAAGGTGAACGCTATTTTGCTCTGGTAAAGGTGGATACCGTCAACGGCGAACCGCCGGAGAATACCAAACACAAGATCCTCTTCGAAAACCTGACGCCGCTATTCCCGACCGAGCCGCTGACGCTGGAGCGCGACATCAAGGGCGAGGAAAACATCACTGGCCGTGTCATCGACATGATCGCGCCCATCGGCAAGGGCCAGCGCGCGCTGCTGGTCGCCAGCCCGAAGAGCGGCAAGACGGTCATGATGCAGCACATCGCCCACGCTATCACAGCCAACCATCCCGACGTCAGTCTGATCGTGCTGTTGATCGACGAGCGCCCGGAAGAAGTGACCGAAATGACGCGCTCGGTGAAAGGCGAGGTGGTGGCTTCCACCTTCGACGAACCGGCCACCCGTCACGTACAGGTCGCCGAAATGGTGCTGGAAAAAGCCAAACGACTGGTCGAGCACAAAAAGGATGTGGTCATCCTGCTCGACTCCATCACCCGTCTGGCGCGCGCCTACAATACCGTGGTCCCTGCCTCCGGCAAGGTGCTGACGGGCGGTGTCGACGCCAATGCCTTGCAGCGCCCCAAGCGTTTCTTCGGCGCCGCGCGCAACATCGAAGAAGGCGGCTCGCTGACCATCATCGCCACCGCCCTGGTGGACACCGGCTCCCGCATGGATGACGTGATCTACGAAGAATTCAAGGGCACCGGCAATATGGAAATCCATCTCGACCGTCGTATGGCGGAGAAGCGCCTGTACCCGGCAATAAACGTCAACAAGTCTGGTACGCGCCGCGAAGAGCTGCTGATCGAAAAAGACATCCTGCAGAAGATCTGGGTATTGCGGAAACTGCTGTACCCGATGGATGACCTTGAAGCGATGGAATTCCTGCTCGACAAGATCAAATCCACCAAGAACAACGCTGAGTTCTTCGACGCCATGCGCCGAGGCTAAGGAGCTTCAAGGCCTCCAAGGCTGCGGTCGCACCAGCGCTTCGCGTACCGTAGCGCTGCCTTTAAGATTCATTTACTTAGGGTTGATTAATTCGGCCGTTTGCCTGATAATCACGCGTTTCCTGCGACCGCTTTGAAAGAGATACCAGCATGAAGGCCGATATTCATCCAAACTACACTGAAGTTTCCGTAACCTGCAGTTGCGGCAACAAGTTCAAGACGCGCTCCACCACCGGCAAGGACATGAACATCGAAGTCTGCGCTCAATGCCACCCGTTCTATACTGGCAAGCAGAAGATCGTGGACACCGCTGGCCGCGTTGAAAAGTTCCGCCAAAAATACGGCATGTAATTCAGCAGTGCCGCGGAAAAGGCAGCCTTGGGCTGCCTTTTTTGTTTACGAAGATTCCCCTCGAGTCTTGTACAATTCGGTTCCATCAATGCGTATCAACAGCTAAAAATAAGCCATGGATTCTCTCAAATCACGCGCTCTTGCGTATCACGAACAGCCCAAGCCCGGAAAACTCTCAGTCGAATCGTCGAAGCCTTGTCTGACGCAGGACGACCTTTCGCTGGCCTACACACCTGGCGTTGCCGCACCGGTGCGGGAAATTCACGCTGACCCGGCAGCTGCCTACCGCTATACCAACAAGGGCAACCTGATCGCCGTCATCACCGATGGGACAGCCGTACTGGGATTAGGAAATGTGGGGCCGCTGGCTGGCAAGCCGGTCATGGAGGGCAAGGCGGTGCTGTTCAAGCGTTTTGCAGGAATCGATGTGTTCGATATTGAAGTCAATGCGCCCAGTGTCGAGGCTTTCATCGAGACCGTGGTCAATATCGCACCGACCTTCGGTGGCATCAATCTTGAAGACATCGCTGCCCCGCACTGTTTCCGCATCGAGAAAGAACTCAAGGAGCGGCTCGACATCCCGGTGTTTCACGATGACCAGCATGGTACGGCGGT